>JAEDJL010000020.1 GCA_016296345.1 Bacteroidales bacterium
TAAAGCATAATTTAATTTGAGTTAAATAACAAAGAGTTCAAATGTTAAATCAATTTCTTTGGAAATCAAGCGATTTGGAGATTGTTTGGAAGTGTCATATTTTTGCAACCTGTTAAACAGCCTGCGTTGCTGTTTGACCAAAACAAGAAAAAATTAAACAAAATAGGAACAAAGATGAAAAAGAAAATGATTTTCGGAGCAGCCATGCTCTTATTCGGTCTTACCGTCATGGCAAATCCACCTGCACCAACGTGTGAAGGAGATAATAATGCCACAAATTGGGTAGGAGCAGATCCTCAATCGGCGGGAAGCCCACTTGCACCTGCAACACTTTTGTTGCTTGGTTTGGCAGGTAGTTTTGCCGGAGTTAAAATGTATCAAAACAACAAACAAAAAAAGGAGGACGAGATATGAAACGACTATGTCTTATGGCATTAAGCCTTTTAATGCTGTCATTTAATGCTTTTGCACAAGTTAATGTTGAGGAAAACGATAGTGATTCAAAATGGTTTACGTTTAGAGAGGTCCAGTTGGAGGCAGGCAAATGGAATTTTATTGGATTACTTAGTAGTACCAACTTCGCTAATGCTACAGCTGACGCCCAACCTTCAATAGGTGAAAATAATAAACTATGGGCATTGTCATACGATTACCAAAATGAGAGGTGGGACGGTAATTATCTCACTTATGATTCAGAAATTCCTGTTGGGGACGGTGTGTTTGTATGGGTAGAAAACAATACAACTTTAAGATTACAACCTGCAACAGAAAATGTTCAAATTTCAAGGACGATATATCCTACACATTTAACTCCCGTAGTTCCCGATGAAAATTCAAAAATACCGCAGGCGATGCCAACGTATACTTGGTTACCATTGTCAAATCCATTTGGAGAACCAATTTTTAGCTCAGCTCTTCTAACAGGGTTGAGAGACAACATTTCTGTTACTTATCCAGCTGAACCTGTAATTCCGGGGTTTCCCCCTAGTGTTTCTGTACAGGGAAATGTGGTTTATACTTATAATGTGGAAACAGAAGCATGGGATACATGGGATGGTAGTGAGTCTGGGAGAATAGAACCCGGACAAGGTTGCTTTATTTATTTGGTGGCTGCTGAGTTTGGATATGGAGTTGAAGGATATGGACGAGTAGATATAGAATTTACTTTGAGTACAGATTATATGGAAGAACCGATTTATAAGAATAGTGTAAGCAGAGATTTTGTAAGTCTGTCCGTTGTAACTGACGGTTACAAAGTTCCTGTCAGACTTGTTCAAAACGATATGGCAGAGGACGGCTTCGATATTTGTGATGCAAGAAAGATGTTTGGCAGTGGCAGTTTGGCAGAGCCATATTTGGTTTGCAACGGAATAGAGCTTTGCAAAGAGGAAGTGAACTCTGAAAACTACACAGCAACTATGAATATCAAGTCGTTTGAAAGCCGAAGTGTCGAGATTGTTGCAGATAATATTCCCGAGGGTTACTCTCTTACCTTGATTGACGGAGCAGTTGAAGTAGAGATGAGCGAAGGAGATGTGTACACTACCGACATTACCGAGGGCGAAAACGCAGACCGTTTCAAACTTTTGATAAACAAGAACAATGTTTCGATAGCTGATGTTGCCGAAGTTGAGAGCGTGAGAGTTGTAAACAACAATCGTTCAATCGCAATCTACGGTGGAAAGAACGTTCGCACAGAAGTCTATAACGCTTTGGGACAAAAGGTATATGAGACAAGCGACAGAACATTTGATTTGAACAATGTGGCATCGGGAGCATACGTTTTGAAAGTTCAAGACGGCAAGAGCGTAAGCTCGGCTAAGATAATAGTGAGATAGAACTTTCTTCATAGAAGTTCTTTTTTCTTGTGGTGTCCGAGGCGTCCTGCCTCGGACTTTTTTTGTCTTGATGTTTGCTTGTCAAAAGAGTGAAAGACTTACTCTTGAAGGAAGAAATCGTCGGAGAAGTTTACCAAGTAGAGCTTTTGTTTTGCTCTCGTAACTGCGGTGTAAAGCCAGCGAAAATAGTCTGAGGTGAGCATTTCTTGCGAGAAATAGCCTTGTTGAATAAAGACTGTGTGCCAATCGCCGCCCTGTGCCTTGTGGCAGGTGAGTGCATTGGAGAACTTGACTTGCAAGGCGTTGTAGTGCTTGTCTTGTTTTATCATCTGCCTGATTGCAGCTTTGTCGGAAGAGTACTGACTGTAATGATTGTAGAGACTGTTGTAGAGAGAGCGTTGTTTGTCTTCGGAGAGCGAGGCTTGATTGTCAAAGAGTGTGTCCAAGATGATTGTGAGTTCTATTTCGTTTTGTTCGGGTGAGTCGATAAACTTGACGGCTATGTCTGCAAACTTCATGTCGTAGATGTCTTCGTAGGAGAATATTCGTGTGATTTGCAACATATCTCCGTTTGCAATGAAGTCCGAAAGGGCTGCTTTGTCGGTCCAATAGTAGTTGTTTTTGACAGACATTATTGTTTCGCCAATGTCGATGAGGTTTTCTTTTTCGAGTATTCGTGTTCTGATGTATTGGTTTATTTGGTTGGCGAGCTTGTTTGTCCGTGTGATTATCAGCACTTCGTTCACTCCGTTTTGTCTGTATTCGTTGCGAAGGGTGTCTTCCAAGTCGAAGGCTTCTACTTTTGAGACTTCTTGTTGGTTGGCGGTTTTGAAGATTGGCAGCTTTATACGGTTGTTTGCCAACGACCAACGTATGTTTGAGGCGTTTTTGAGTATGCCTGATTGCAGTGCCTGACGAACAACCTGCGTCAGGTGCTGACATAGGGCTTGTTGGTTGAAGTGTGAGTACAGATAGTCGCTATCGAGTGCAGGAGAATGGGCGTTTCCTATCGGTGGAAGCTGTGCAGAGTCTCCCACAAAGATGATTTTGTTTCCCATTCCGTTGTTACAATGGCTGATAAGGTCGCTCAGAAGACTGCTTGAGCCGAATAGTTGTTCGCTTTCGCCAATCATCGAGGCTTCATCGACAATATAGAGTGCTTGAACGTTTTTGTTTTGTTTCAGTTTGAGGTTTATGTTTCCCTCTTTGTCGCAAGATGCGTAGTAGATGTGTTTGTGGATTGTGGAAGCAGGCTTTTGTGAGTAGTGTCCGAGAACTTTTGCCGCTCTTCCCGTGGGTGCAAGAAGTATGGTCTTGATATTGAAGGCAGGCATGGTCTTTACGAGTGCCGACACCATGCCTGTTTTTCCCGTTCCTGCATATCCGTCAATTATAAAGATGTTTGTTTGGGGTGAATTGAACAAAAATTCACACAATTTGACTGCTAAGGCTTGTTGGTCTTGGGTGAAAGGGAAGCGGAAGTGGTATTGCAGCTGTTGAAGGAACATTGCTTTACTTTAATATCTCAATTTGGTCTTGCAAACCTTTGGTTGCCTTGGTTTTTGTTTTGCCGTCGGTGTCGCAGTAGATGAAGATTGCCTGATATTCGGGGTGTTGGGAGATGAACTCTTCGGCTTTTTCCATTCCCATTACCATGAATGCGGTTGCAAGAGCGTCGGCTTGGGTTGCGTTTTTGGCAACAACAGAGACGCTCAGCAGAGAGTGTTTGGCGTTTTGCCCTGTTTTGGGGTCGATGGTGTGAGAGTATTTTATTCCGTTTTCAATAAAGAACTTACGGTAGTTGCCACTTGTTACTATGCTTTGGTTTTCGAGTTTGATAAAGCTGTTGTATTCTCGCTGTGCATCGGGAGTTTCGGTTGGTTGTTCGATTGCAACTCTCCATTGTTGCCCGTCCGGTTTGCGGTTTGCGGCATATACCTCTCCTCCAATATCGACAATGTGAGAGCGGATGTTGTTCTTTGTGAGATATTCGCTTACCTTGTCGGAAGTATATCCCTGTGCTATGGCATTGAAGTCAAGCTGGGTTTGAGGATAGAGCTTTTTTATTGCGTTGTTCTCTATCTTGACTTTGTCGTATCCCACATATTGCATAAGGGAGTCGATTTGTTGCTTGTCTGTCTTGGTACGTTGCTCGTTTGCAAAGCCTTGTGCTTTTACCACAGGGGCAACTGTAATGTCAAAACAGCCGTCTGTCAGGCGTGAAAAGTATTGTGAGGCTTCAAAGTTGTCGATAAAAATCTTGTTGAGCATGACTTGCTCGTTGGCATTGACCTTGCTCACAATCGAGTTGGAGTTCCAGAGCGACAAAGTCTCGTCTATGGCTTTGAAGATGCTGTCTATCGAGTGCTTAATCTCTTGTTCTGTCGGCAGATTGGCTTTTTGTGCAGCCTTGTCGTCGAGGTGGTAATATACAATATGGTAATATGTTCCCTGAACTCTGCCGTCCAAGGTGAATTTTTTTAGTTCGGTTTTACTTTTTTCGCCACAGCTTGCAAGCAGAAGAGCAATCGCGATTGAAAAAAGGCATTTTTGTGCAACTCTCATCATATATATAATAGGTATAATTTGGTGCAAAGATAGGAAATTCGAGTTGATTTGTATCTCTTTTTTGAAACCCCGAACGTGTTTTTGCGTACAAAACCTTGTTAGAAAATGGGATTTTTGGGGAGAAAAAGGTAAAAAGTTTTCAACAGATGGTATTTTCTGGGAAAATTGTAGTAATTTTACAAGCTGAAAAGAAGTAGCATATTATGTCGTTAGTCGTTGGAGTTGAGTTCTGTAAGGTTGATTCAAACGGCAGGTTCAAATTGCCTGTCGCTTTGAAGAAGCAGATTGTTGCCACTGACGATGTGCGATTTGTTATCAGGAAAAGTATCTACAATTCTTGCTTGGAACTTTTTACCTACTCTGATTTTCAAAAGGAAGTTGAGAGACTTCAAGCTAACCTGAACCCTTACAATCCTGATGCCAAGCGATTGTTCAGACGATTGACACAAGCCAATATCATTGAGCTTGATGCCAATGACAGAATACTCATTCCTGTCGAGCAACGTGCTACTGCTAATATTGATAAGGATATTGTGGTTGTGGCATCGGGAAAATATATGGAAATCTGGGATGCCAAAACTTACAATGAGATTGACAACGACAACTTTGACTACATTGCTTCGGCAGAGATGTTGTTGGGTAATGTTGTAAAAGGCAGCGAGGATTTGTAAGAATGGTTTTGGAAGAAGAGTATCATGTACCTGTGATGTTGCAAGAGTGTATCGAGGCTTTGGATATAAAGCCTTGCGGCACTTATGTTGATGTTACTTTCGGGGGAGGCGGTCATTCGAGAGCGATTTTGAACAAGCTCTCGCCTGAGGGTCGCTTGTTTGCTTTTGACCGAGACCCCGATGCTGTGGCAAATGTTATCGATGACGAGCGTTTTTGTCTGATAGAGGAGAATTTTGACAAGTTGTCGGAGAGCTTGAGACTTTACAGAGCAACAAAGGTAGATGGAATAATTGCCGATTTGGGTATTTCGTCTCATCAAATAGATTGTCCCGAAAGAGGTTTCAGTACAAGGTTTGACGCTGCTTTGGATTTGAGAATGGATTACCATCATGGCTTGACTGCATCGGACGTTGTGAACTCTTATTCGCAGCAGGAGCTTTGCAGAGTCTTTGCCGAGTATGGAGAATTGAGCAATGCTTACAACATTTCCAAGCTGATAATAAGTAGGCAGAGCGAAGGGATTTTTTCTACTTCGGATTTGCAAAACTTGTTGCAGCGACTTGCTCCAAAGGGAAAGGAGAACAAGTTTTTTGCAAAGGTATTTCAGGCTTTGAGAATTGAGGTCAATCAAGAATTGGAGGCTTTGAAGAAGATGTTGTCTCAGTCTGCAGGAGTGCTTGCAGAGCAAGGAAGATTGGTCGTAATGAGCTATCACTCTTTGGAAGACAGGATAGTGAAGAACTTTATGAAGACAGGCAACTGCGAGGGTGAGATAAAGAAAGACTTTTATGGTAATATCATAAACGATTTTGAGGTCTTGACAAGAAAACCTGTTGTTGCAAGTGAAAAAGAAATGCAATTAAACCCCCGCTCTCGAAGTGCAAAGTTGAGAGTGGCACAAAAAAGACAAAGAGTATGAAGTTGCATATCAAGAAAGTGGTTCAAGGAGATATGTTGCTCGGAGGCTGGCTTCGGTCAAACGTGCTATTGGGACTTTTCATCGTCTTTTTGTTTGTGTTGTACATCACCAACAGATACAACATTGAGGGAACGGTGAAAGATATTGAGAAATGCTCGAAAGACATCAAGCAACTGCACCGGCAACATATCATGATGAAAACTCGCTATCAGAACTCTTCGATGATGCTCGTGCTTTCGGAGAAGTTGGAGCCTGTGGGGGTGAGCGTTTCAAAAGAACCGATTAAAGAAGTTATTTTTATTTCAAAGTAAGTCCTATGAACAATACAAACGACAGCAGCCAATTTAATGTCAGGTTATCGATAGTTTATCTATTGGTGGCAGCAGCGTTTGTTGTTGTTTTGGTCAGGGCTGTCTATTTGAAGACTGCAGAAAAGGACTTTTGGGTTTCTTTGGAGCAAGAGCGAATATTGAGAGACAAAGAGTTGCTTGCAAAGCGTGGAGACATATATGCAATAGACAGCGACGGCGGAGAGTATCTTTTGCTTGCCACTACCGAGCCTCAGTATGATGTGTATGTGGATTTGGGTGGCAGAAAGGTACGCAAAAAAGGCAAGGAGGAATTTGAATTCGCAATATCGGACAAATCATTTAACGAGGGATTGAACGGATTGTGCGACAGTTTGAGCAAAATGTTGGCTTACAGAAACAAAGCAAAGTCGTCTGCTTATTACAGAAAGTACTTCAAACAAAAGAGAAAGCAGGGTCGCAGATATGTTTTGGTTGCACAAAAAGTATCGCAAGAAGAACTTGAAAGAATGAAAGCCTTTCCTGTAATCGGTTATAGGAATAAGAAAAAGAAAAAGTGTGCTTTTGTGGGAGCGGTTCATTGCGAGGAGGGTTACAAGAGAGTATATCCTTATTATCCAATGGCAAGACGAACAATAGGAATCAACGTAACAAACAACGGTTGCGACACTTGCTATAACGGAATAGACGGTGCGTTCTCAAAATATTTGGTCGGCATTCACGGAAAGAGGAGAGAGAGAAAGATAAACAAAGACGAATGGGTTCCGATAGACGTAAATGAGAAGATAAAGACCATTGACGGATATGATGTTGTTACCACTTTGGATGTCAGCTTGCAGGAATTGGCAGAGAACTCTTTGAGAAGTTGTTTGGACAGCAACGATGCCGAAAGCGGTTGTGTCGTTCTGATGGAGGTCGAAACAGGATATGTGAGAGCGATTTCCAATTTGACCTTGAACAAAGACGGAGAATATGTGGAGAGCGACAACATAGCAATATCACATTCCTTCGAGCCGGGTTCTACCTTCAAGATAGTTACTGCTATGATGTTGCTTGACAAGGGACTTGCAGACGTTTCCGATTCTGTTCCTACGGGAGTAAAGTATTTCAATGGCAGCGAGAAACCAATCAGAGATGTGGGAGAAGTCAATCGAGGTTTGGTTTCATTTGAGAGAGCTTTGGAAATATCTTCCAATGTGGGCATAAGCCAGTTGGTATATAATATATATGGTAGAAGCAACAGAAGAGGAGAGTTTAGAAAAGACCTGATGGAGTATTTCAGATTTGAACGTTTGAACATGGATATAGACGTTCATGAACCTGCTCCGAAGATAAAATCTTCCGAAAACATGACAGACCTTTTGAGAATGAGCTTTGGTTATGTTTCGAGCGTAACTCCTTTGCAGATGCTTACCTTTTATAATGCTATTGCAAACAACGGCAAAATGGTAAAGCCGATGTTCGTTCAATCGATAATCAGCAACGGAAAAGAGATTGAGAGATTTGAACCAGAAGTTCTCAATGAGAAGATATGCAAGCAGGAAACGAGAGACAAGATACACAATGTGTTGAAAGGTGTTGTGCAAAATGGTACGGGAAGAAGGCTCAAGAGTGCTTCATACGGCATTGCAGGCAAATCGGGAACAGCCGAGATTGATTACGACAAGAAGAATGCCTCAATTCAGCACAGAGCTTCTTTTGTCGGATACTTCCCTGCCGACAATCCTAAGTACTCTTGCATTGTCGTGATAAGCAGACCGCAAAAAAATCGTACCCATGGAGGAGATTTGGCAGCACCTGTGTTCAGAGATTTGTCGGACAGAGTGGTGGGAACGAGGATTGACTTCAATAACATCAGCCAAAAAGATACTCTTGTGCAGTTCCCTATAATTCGATACGGAAACAACAAGGACTTTGTGGCATTTTGCAAAAGTGTGGGCTTGATTGCTCCGAGTGTAAATGCCGAGTGGGTAAGAGGAAAGAGCATTGACGGCAGATGTATCTTGACAGAACAAAAACTCACCGACGGAATAGTTCCCAATGTTGTGGGTTTGAGCATAAAAGATGCGGTGTATATGTTGGAAAACATGGGAATGAGGGTAAGATTTTCCGGCAAAGGCAAGGTCGTAAGGCAAAGTGTGGCGGCAGGCAGCAAGATAGATAAAAAGCATAATTTGATTGTACTTGAATTGCAAACTGCAGAAGCAAAAACAAATAAAACTGAGAAATGAAAAGATTGTCCGATTTATTGAAAGGTGTCAATGTTTTGCAACAAGTAGGGCAGGCAGATGTATCGATTGACAACGTGCAATTTGATTCGAGAAAGGTGTCTTGCAACACTCTTTTCGTTGCCCAAAAGGGAACTATTGCCGACGGACACCAATACATAGGTACTGCAATAGAAAAGGGTGCTGTTGTGATTGTTGCTCAAACCCTTCCGCAAGAGTTGAAAGAGGGAGTTGTTTACATAAGAGTTGAAGATAGTTCATATACTTTGGGACTTATTGCAAGAAACTTCTATGACAATCCTTCTTTACAGCTGAAATTGGTCGGAATAACGGGAACTAATGGAAAAACAACAACAGCTACATTGTCTTTTAACCTCTTTTCTTCTTTGGGATTTAAGTGTGGCTTAATCTCAACCATAGTAAACAAAATTGGAGACAAGGACTATCCTACCGAAAGGACTACTCCCGATGTTTTGAGCTTGAATAAACTTCTTTCGGACATGGTTGCAGCAGGCTGTGAGTTCGTCTTTATGGAGGTCAGTTCCCATGCCGTTGTGCAGCAAAGGGTTGCAGGATTGAGCTTTTTCGGAGGTGTTTTCAGCAATATCACTCATGACCACCTCGATTACCACAAAACTTTTGCCAACTACATAAAGGCAAAAAAAGGTTTCTTCGATATGTTGTCTGAAAAGGCATTTGCTCTGACCAACATTGACGACAGGAATGGAGAAAAGATGCTTGAAGACACAAGAGCAAGGAAGTATTCATATAGTTTGACCAAGCCAGCAGACTTTAAGGCGAAGATTATAGAGAATTGCTTTGAAGGCTTGCTACTCGAAATCAATGGCAGAGAAGTAAATACTCTTCTTGTTGGAAAGTTCAATGCTTACAATCTGTTGGCAATTTATTCCATTGCACGCTTGTGCGGTGTGAGTGAGAGCGAAGCACTGATTGCTCTCAGCAAACTCAGGGCTGCAGATGGTAGATTTGAGCCTCACTCTTTGAAAAACGGAGCAGTCGCAATAGTAGATTACGCTCACACTCCCGATGCTTTGGATAATGTCATCTCGACTATCAATTCGATAAGAATAGCAGGGAAATTGATAACTGTGGTTGGTTGTGGAGGCGACAGAGACAAGACGAAACGTCCCGAAATGGCAGCTATTGCACAAAAGGGAAGTGATATTCTGATACTCACATCTGACAATCCTCGAAGCGAAAATCCCGAAAGCATATTGGAAGACATGAAAGAAGGTATCACAGATATGAGCAAAGTGTTCTGCATTACCGACAGAAGAGAAGCAATCAAACTTGCAGCACAATTAGCAAGCAGCAAGAATGATATTATTCTCATTGCAGGAAAAGGTCATGAGACTTATCAAGAAATAAACGGAGTGAAGCATCATTTTGATGACAAGGAAGAAATAATGAAGTATTGATTATAAAGAGAATAGAGATATGTTGTATTATTTGTTTGGTTGGTTACACGATACTTTGAATATCCCGGGAGCGGGAGTGTTTCAGTATATATCATTCAGAGCGGCAGGAGCGATAATAACATCGTTGCTAATCACGATTGTTTTTGGCAAAAAACTCATTGAGCTTTTGAGAAAAAAACAAGTCGGAGAGACCGTGAGAGATTTGGGCTTGGAAGGACAGAAAGCCAAAGAAGGCACTCCGACAATGGGAGGTCTTATCATACTTGCTGCAATCCTCATTCCTACTTTGTTGTTTGCCAAGTTGGATAATATATATGTAATCATAATGTTGATTACCACCGTTTGGCTCGGAGCTTTGGGCTTTATAGATGATTATATCAAGGTTTTCAAGAAGAACAAAGCAGGTTTGAGCGGCAAATTGAAAATAGTAGGACAAGTCATACTTGGAGTGGTGGTTGGTTGCATGATGTATTTTCACCCCGATATAACAATCAAAGAAAAACAAGAGATTGCAACATATTCTCAAAATCACAACTTGCAACGACAATCGGACTATCAGCAGGCAAAAACAGAGTTTATGAAGGAGTCTTCACGCTCTACCAAGACCACAATTCCTTTTGTCAAGAACAATGAATTTGATTATAGTTGGTTGATAAAGTGGATAGGCAAAGATTACAAGGATTATGCGTGGATTATTTTCATTCCTATCGTTATTTTCTTTATCACTGCAATATCCAATGGGGCTAATCTGACGGACGGAATTGATGGATTGGCAACAGGTACTTCCGCAATTATCGGAGCTTGTCTTGCTCTCCTTGCATGGGTGTCGGGAAATATTATCTTTGCCAACTACCTTAATATAATGTATATACCGAATGTGGGAGAGCTTACCATATATATATCAGCTTTTGTGGGGGCAACGGTGGGCTTTTTGTGGTATAACACATATCCTGCACAAGTATTCATGGGTGATACCGGTTCGTTGGCAATCGGAGGTATCATTGCAGTGTTTGCCATATTGATAAGGAAAGAATTGTTGATACCTATACTTTGCGGAATCTTTGTTGCCGAAACTTGTTCTGTGGTTTTGCAGGTGTCTTATTTCAAATTTACCAAAAAGAAATACGGAGAGGGAAAGAGACTGTTCCTGATGGCTCCTTTGCATCACCACTATCAAAAGAAAGGATATGCAGAACCCAAGATAGTTCAAAGGTTTATGATAATTTGCATCATACTTGCAGTAACCACAATAGTAACACTTAAACTAAGATAACACAGATATGAATATAGAAGATTTGGCTGTTCAGGGCAGGCGTTCGCTTTATGGCAATTTGGCAGAAAGAAATTATTCGGAATATATACGTTTGCGAAACAATACTCTTCACAATATGTTTTCCGACAGTCGTTCGATGAGGCACAAAAATGAGATTGTGGCAAACATAAAGGGAGTGAACTACATTGACGATGCAAAGAGCGTGAAGCCCAATTCGACTTGGTTTACCTTTGAACAGACAAGCAATCCCATAATTTGGATTTTGGAAGCAGGAGAGAACATACAAGAGCTTACATCTTTGGTCGATGAGGTCAAACAAAAAGTTCATACTCTCATAATGGTGGGAGAAGACAGAGCCAACATCAAGAAAACATTTTCGACCATTACGAATTTCATACAACTCAACAACTTGGAAGAAGCAGTGAAGACAGCGTACTACTTTGCCAACGAACCTGATGTTGTCATTTATTCTCCAGCTTCGGGAAACGAACAAGACATAGAAACAAACGGAGAGAGGTTTTTGAACTTTGTCAATAATTTGTAGGTTGAAAGTCCGATATTTTGTGATGTCATGAAGATAGGAGCAAAAAGGTTTAAGGTAGGAGGGGACAAAGTAGTCTGGATAGTTTACATTGTTCTCATGCTCATATCCCTTTTGGAAGTTTACAGCTCGATGGGAAAGGCTGTTTACGACAAAATGGGAGGAGATATTGCGAGAATGTTTCTCAAGCATTTTGGCTTGTTGCTCTTTGGTCTCGGCATTACATACGTTTTTCATCGAATCAAGTACGTTCACTATTCCAAATTGGTAAAGATTGGTTATGGTTTATCTGTGATATTGCTTTTGTTTACCCTTATTTTGGGACGATTGTTCGGTGAGGGTGCTGCAAGATGGATTTCTCTGCCGGGCATAGGACAGTTTCAACCTTCCGAAATTGTAAAATATATTCTTGTTCTCTATGTTGCCAATGAGCTTGCTTCGTTGAAAGACGGCATAAAGGAGAGAAAGAATTTCTACAGGCTGATTTTCCGAATGGCAATAGTCTGCGCCCTTATCTTCCCCGAGAATTTTTCCACAAGTGCTTTGGTCTTTTTGGGTTGTTATGTCATGATTATCATTGCAGGGGCAAGGTTCAGAGATTATGTCATGATAGTGCCTGTGGGTTTGTTTTTGTGTTTGTCTGTTTTCGGGCTGTACAAGATAAATCCCGATATTTTGGAGAGAAGCGGAACATGGTATAGTCGTGTAAATTTGTGGTTAAATTCAGACAGGGAGGAAATCACTCAGCCAAACACAGCAACAATGGCAATCGCTACGGGAGGTTTGTTGGGCAAAGGTATAGGAAATACAACTCAGGGACGATTTTTGAGCGAATCTCACAACGATTTTATTTTTGCAATCATCTTGGAAGAGGGAGGAATAATCTTCGGTATTGTTGTGGCAGGATTGTTTTTTGTGCTTTTTTATCGGTCTCTGAAAATATCGAGAAATGCAAGAGGATTGTTTGGAAGATATGCGGCGGTGGGCATAGGGTTTATGATTGTTTTTCAGGCTTTGGTGAACATGATGGTTGCAACGGGTTTGATGCCTGTTACAGGGCAGACATTGCCTTTCATAAGTTACGGAGGAACATCTCTTCTTGTCAGCAGTGCTGCTTTGGGCATTATGTTGAACATAAGTGTCGAGTCGGCAAAAAGCCAAGATAGCGAAACAGAACGGCGTTCTGATGAAATAAAACTTGAAGATAATTCTGTGAAATCAGAAGATAATAATGAGGAATTAAAACAAGAGTGATATGAAAGCAATAATCAGTGGAGGAGGAACAGGAGGACATATTTTTCCTGCGATTGCGATAGCCAATGCTTTGAGGGAGAAATATCCCGATGTTCAGATATTGTTTGTCGGAGCAAAGGGTAAAATGGAAATGCAGAAAGTTCCGCAGGCAGGATACCAGATAATAGGATTGCCGATTGCAGGCTTTCAGAGAAAGAAACTATGGAAGAATATCGCCCTTCCGTTCAAAGTTTTATACTCTACACTCAAAGCAAAGAAGATAGTCAAATCTTTTTCTCCCGATGTGGTTGTGGGAGTGGGCGGATATGCTTCAGGACCTACTTTGGCGGCTGCTGTTTCAAAACAAGTCCCCACAATCATTCAAGAACAAAACTCTTTCCCGGGAGCAACCAACAAGATTTTGGCAGAACACGTCGATTTGATTTGTGTGGCTTATGACAATATGGACCGATGGTTTGATTACAAGAAGATAGTCTTTACAGGCAATCCGATAAGGCAATCTATTTCGGGAATGGGAGAAAACATTGAACAAATCAAACTTAAAGCCCTTTCAACATTCTCTTTGGACAAGGCAAAGAGAACAGTTTTGGTTGTAGGCGGAAGTTTGGGTGCATTGACGATAAACGAAAGCATATACAATTCGTTGGACTATTTTGAAAAGAACGACATACAACTGATATGGCAGACGGGTAAGTGGTTCTTTGAGAAAGCCAAAGAAAAAGTCGAGAGCTTGAAAAGCAATCTTATAAAGGTGTATGAGTTTGTTTATGATATGGATTTGGCATATTCTGTTGCCGATGTGATAATCTCTCGTGCAGGAGCGATAGCCATTTCGGAGCTTTGCATTGTCGGAAAGCCGTGTATATTAGTCCCTTCTCCAAATGTGGCAGAAGACCATCAAACAAAGAATGCGAGTGCATTGGCAACCAAGAATGCAGCTCTCATGGTCAAAGATGCAGATGCAAGAGAAACCTTGATAAGTGAGCTTGACAAGGTTTTGAATGATGAGGTTTTGAGACAAAATTTATCGCTCAATATGTCTCAAATGGGAATAAGAGATGCCGACAAGAGGATAGTGGAAGAGATTGACAAACTTGTAAAGAGAAAAGAAAACAAATGAAATCGAAGACGTATTACTTCATCGGCATAGGAGGCATAGGCATGAGTGCCATAGCGAGATATTTGAAGCAGGCGGGCAATAATATTCTCGGCTATGACAGAACTTCCACTGCCCTTACCGAGGAGTTGGCTGCCGAGGGTATGGATATAGTTTATCAGGACGACCCTTCTCATATTGCAAGCCGAAATATCGATATGGTGATTTATACTCCTGCAATAGGGGAAGACAATCGTATTTTGCAATATGCAAAAGAAAACTCTCTTGCATTGAAGAAACGTTCGGAGGTTCTCGGAATGATTACAAGCAAAAAGAAAGCAATAGCTGTTGCAGGTACTCACGGCAAGACAACGACAAGTGGACTGATTGCTCACATATTGACCAAAAGTAATATCGGGTGCAGTGCATTTCTTGGCGGAATATCGAATAACTACCACACAAATTGCCTTATCAATCCCGATTCGGACTATGTGGTTGTGGAAGCCGACGAGTACGACCGCTCGTTTTTGCAACTCTCTCCATACATCAGCATAATAACTTCTGTCGAGGCAGACCATTTGGATATTTACGGCACATTGTCCGAAGTGGAAAAGGCTTTTGCCTGCTTTGCAGACAAGACTGACAAAGACGGAATGCTGTTTGTCAAAGACAGTCTTTGCGAGAGAATAGACTTTGAGCGAAAATCTTTGAGCTATTCTTTGCTCGAACAAACCGACTATCACGCTGCAAACATAAGGGTGAGCAAAGGAAAGTATTACTTTGACTTCTATACTCCCGAAAAGGTCTATTATGATATGCAGATGACTTATCCGGGAAGACACAACATAGAAAACGCTGTTGCAGCCTTGGCTGTTGCTTGCTCTGTGGGCGTCGGCGAGTATGAAATGCGTGCTGCTTTGAGTTCGTTTTCGGGAATGAAGCGTCGTTTTGATTTGAGACTGAAAACCGATTCGACAATCTATTATGACGATTATGCACATCACCCTCGGGAAATAGATGCAACCATTGCTTCTTTGAGAGAGTTGTATCCCGATAAGAGACTTTGCGGAGTGTTTCAGCCCCATTTGTATTCGAGAACCAAAGATTTTGCAGACGCGTTTGCAAAATCTTTGGAACAACTTGACGATGTGATACTTTTACCCATATATCCTGCAAGAGAAGAGCCGATTGCAGGAGTGTCCTCCAAGATGATATTGCACAAAATCAATAAAATGGATAAGTATTGTGTCGATAAATCTCAACTTTTCCCATTGCTTGAAGCATTAAATCCCGAGTTGCTTGTAACAATGGGAGCAGGAGATATTGACAAATTGGTCGAACCTATTACAGAATTGTTGAAAGAAAATGAATAAGAGAGCAATACGGTTTTTTGTTATCCTCATACTTGTGGTTATTGTTGTGATTGTTGCCAACATAAGCATGAGGAACTTTGGTATTGCCCAACTTAATATCGCTGTTGAGTACAACGGCGGTGATACTCTCATTGACAAGAGAGATATTTCGACCATGATTTCCAAACGATTTGGCAATGTACTTTCCAAAAAGAGGAAAGAAGTAAACGGAGAGGAGATTGAAGAATACCTTTTGAAACAAAATCTTGTCTCAAAAGCAAATGTCTATCTTACTTTGGGAGGTAAGCTGAATGTGGAAGTGTGGCAAAACAAACCGATTGCAAGAATTTATACATCGGACGGAGAACAATTCTATGTAGATGAGAACAAAGAAGTTTGTGATATTTGCAAAACAAGAGCTGCCAATGTGCCGATTGTAAACGGCGATTTGAAAACAAAGGTGAAAAGAAAGACCATTATCGACTCGGTTTCTTTCCCTCTTTACAACGATGTTTGCAATATGGTATTGGCAATCAACAAAGATGATATTTTGAAACATCAAATAGATCAGATATATTATTCCAAAAAAAATGGTTTTCAGTTGCTTCCAAAAGTGGGAGATTATGTAATTTTGTTCGGCAGTACCGACAATATGGACGAAAAGCTGAATAAGTTGCATTATTTGTACAAGTATGGATTTTCGAAGCATGGTTGGGATAATTATAGCATAGTGAATTTGGAATTTAACAATCAAGTTATTTGCACGAGAAAGTAATCAAAATTTTTTGAAATATGGAAAATATAGTAGTTGGTATAGACGTAGGAACGACAAAGATAGCTGTTTTTATCGGACAGAGAGACGAAGAGGGTAAAGTATCTATCATAGGAATGGGTAAGACAACCTCAAGCGGTGTTGAAAGAGGGGTAGTCAAGAATATAGAACTGACTGCAAAAGCTATCAAGCAGGCAGTAGAACAAGCCGAGGCGATGGCAAATTGTCAGGTTAAGGAAGTCTATGTGGGTATTGCAGGACAAAATATAAAGTGTCAGCCACAAAGGGGCAACATAATGATACCGGAAGATGACCACATCATAACAATACAAGATGTGGAGAAGTTGAAACAAGACCAAAACAACATTTCACTTCCTCCGGGAGAACAAATCATTCACGTTGTTGCTCAAAGCTACAGTATAGACGGAGATTCAAGTACTATCAATCCTGTCGGAAGAGTTGGAAAGTGCTTGGCAGGAGACTTCAATCTGATAACCGGAAATGTTACCAACATACAAAATATATATCACAGCGTACGCCTTGCAGGCTATACGGTAAAAGAACTTATTTTGGAACCTATTGCCTCAGCCGAAGCAGTAGTCAATAGTATGGAAAAAGATGCAGGAATATGCCTTGTCGATATAGGAGGAGGAACAACCGACATTGCTATTTTCCATGAGGGTATTTTGAGACACACGGCAGTCATACCGTTGGCAGGAAATGTGATAACAGAAGATATAAAAGAGGGTTGCTCTATAATAAAAACTCAGGCAGAGGCTTTGAAGATAGGTTTCGGAAGATGTTTGGAAGATGACAATTCGCAAAATGAAATAATCTCTATACCGGGATTCAGAGGCAAACCGCCAAGAGAAATATCTGTCTTGACACTTACCAAAATCATAAAGGCAAGAGTAAAGATGATATTGGAACAAATCCAATACGAAATATACAATACCGATTTTAGCAACAAGCTGATTGCAGGTATAGTATTGACAGGAGGAGGAGCAAAAATCAAGGAGATAGTAAACCTTACAGAATACATCACCGGATTAGATGCAAGAATAGGAAGTCCCGATGACCATTTGAGCGGAAACATCACAGAAGAAATGCAACACCCTATGCACGCAACCGGAATAGGTTTGGTCTTGAAAGGATTTCAAAAGATAGACGAAGAAAATATGTTGAAAAGCTTTGGCAATACCGATACTTCGTCTGACAATCAAGATGAGGTTACAGAAGAAACCGAAAACACCGACACCGACAATGAAGTTGAGGAAGAAAAGGTTGAAAAGAAAGGATTTATGACATCGGTAAACAACTTTTTGAAGAGGATAATATCGGACGGAAATTATTGATTGGGGTTTTTAACAATACAGTGTTGAGAAGTTGGCGATTTTTTCGATTGAGCTTTTTTTGAAAAGTAGTAATTTTACAAATTGATTTAGTAACATACGACAAAAAACAATAGATTGGTTATGGACGAACAGTTATTATTGGATAAGGAGGAGTATTTGGACGTTGACGTACAGCACGAAACCACTTCCTACATCAAGGTTTTGGGAGTAGGAGGAGCAGGAACGAATGCTGTAAACCATATGTCTAAAAAGGGTATCAACGGAGTAGATTTGTTTGTGTGCAACACAGATGCTAAAAGTTTGAATTCAAGCCCTGTAAAGCACCAAATCAGAATAGGAAAGTTGGGAGCAGGCAACGATCCCGAAAGAGGACGCAAGGCGGCAGAAGAAAACAAAGATGTGATAAGAGGTGTTTTTGACGAGAATACCCGAATGGTGTTTATCACAGCAGGAATGGGAGGCGGAACAGGAACAGGTGCTTCTCCCGTAATAGCAAAAATTGCAAAAGACATAGTTCTTCCCGAAGATGAAGAGAGCTTGCTTGTTGTCGGAGTTGTTACTTTGCCATTTGGCTTTGAGGGAAGGAAAAGAAAAAAACAAGCAGAGGAAGGAATAAAGAAGCTGAAAGAGATTGTGGATTGCATCGTCATCGTCAATACAGACAAGTTGATGGAGTGCAGAAGTATGTCTTTTTCTGCTGCTTTCGCATTGGCAGATGATGTATTGTTCACTGCGGTAAAAGGAATATCTGAAGTCATAACCAACACAGGCTACATACAAGTCGATTTTCGTGATATCCAATCGGTAATGAAAGACTCCGGAGTTGCACTCATGGGAATGGGAGTTGCAGAAGGAGACAACAGAGCATTGGAGGCAGTAAAGGCAGCCACTACTTCCGAATTGCTAAACGACAATGACATTTCAAAAACAAAGAATATCCTGCTTACCTTCTCTTGCAGTCATGAATATGAAATATTAATGGACGAAGTTGGCATGGTAACCGAATATTTGCAAGACAAGACAAGCGAAGATGTGGATGTGATTTGGGGAATAAGTTATGACGACAACTTGGGACAATCTCTCAGCATAACGCTTATTGCCACAGGATTTGAGTTTCAAGACATCTACACACCCTCAACAAGAGGACCGATTGTGATAGACCTTGATGAAAACACAAAAGAAGATACTGCCAAACCTGTACAAAAGACCACAGAAACCCAAGAAGGTAAGATTGTTTTGAAAACTGATAGTACCAATCAACAAAAAACCGAACAAGCAGCAACTTCCAAAAAAGAACCCGAGAGAAAGGTAATAGTTGTGGACCAAGACATGAAGCCGATAAAAGAAGAGAGCGTTACCAAAGAGCCTTCTGCTTCTGCACCTTCTTCTCCTCAGATAACTTTTACCGATGCTCCGAGACAAGAATTGAAAAAACAAGGTTGTATAGAGCCAAGACAAACCGTTGCAGAGCCAAAAACTGCCAAGACTCTTGTAGATATACTTCCCGAACGTGAGGATAAGAAGCCTTATTCCACACAAATAACAGAGCCTGAACAACCAAAAACTCACGAAAAACCTCAAAGCGAACTTATCACCATAGTCAATAAGGAGACAAATGGTTTGCACCACAAGGAAGCTTATCAGCATGGTGCAAATGAGACTTTCGAGATTAAAATGGAAAGAATGCGAAAAATCAGAGAAGCCATGCAAACCGAAGAGGGAATAGAGACCATTATGAAAACTCACCCGACGGCTGAGAATAATTTTGAGTTCACCCGTCTCTACTCTGCTTCAACACCCTCAAGCACTATCAGCGTAAACAAAGCAGGAGACGTCGAAATAAAAACCAATACTGCACTCAATGCAGGAACAGATTAGTCTCTTATATGAAAGTACAGATAATAAACAAATCAAAACACAGCCTGCCTGCCTACGAAACTCTTTTGTCGGCAGGCATGGATTTAAGAGCCGACATCAACGAACCCATAATCATTGCCCCCGGAGAGAGAGTTCTTGTTCCGACCGGCTTATATATCGCACTACCTGAGGGATATGAAGCACAAATAAGACCACGTTCGGGTTTGGCTTTCAAACATGGGATTACCGTTTTGAACTCCCCGGGTACCATAGATGCAGATTACAGAGGCGAGATTAAAGTCTTGCTTATCAATTTATCCAAAGAAACATTTGAAATACACGATTCGGAACGCATAGCCCAAATGATTGTAGCGCCATTTGCCAAAGTCGAATGGGAACAAACCGACAGTTTGGAAGCAACACAAAGAGGCGAAGGCGGATTCGGACATACAGGAAAATAAATATCACAATGACAATAGAAGAAGCAGGCAAAGAATTTGCCAAAAGGGTAGAAACCCTGAGGAGGTGTCTTTGACATCGATGGTTTGACATCGCAAATAGCAGAAGAAGAACAAAAGACACAAGCCGACGGCTTTTGGAACGACGCCAAAGAAGCCGAGAAATTCTTAAAGCAACTCAGTGCAAAGAAAAACAAGGTGGCAGATTTCGAGAAAGTGAACTCTGCCTACGAAGATTTTCAAGTGATAAAAGAGTTCTATCAGGCAGGCGAAATAGAAGAAGCCGAAGCCGAAGAGAACATCGAAAGCCTCAACAAAGTGATTGAGGAATTGGAAATGAAGAGTATGCTTTCTGCCGAAGAAGACTCTCTTTCGGCAATCGTTACAATCAATGCAGGAGCAGGAGGAACAGAAAGCTGCGATTGGGCGTCGATGCTCATGCGAATGTACACCCGTTGGGCAGAAAGAAACAAATACAAGCTCACACAAATCGACTTCCAAGAGGGAGATGTGGCAGGAATAAAGAGCGTCAGCTTTCAGATTGACGGCAATTATGCCTATGGCTATCTGAAAGGAGAGAGCGGAGTACACCGTTTGGTGAGAATATCCCCCTTCAATGCAGCAGGCAAACGTCAGACTTCCTTTGCATCTGTCTATGTCTATCCCGTAATTGACGAAAGCATAGAGATAAACATCAACCCTGCCGACATCGAATGGGATACTTTTCGCTCTTCAGGACCCGGAGGACAGAACGTAAACAAGGTAGAAACAGCTGTAAGGCTGCACTACAAACCCTCAAACATAGTTATCGAATGTCAGCAGACCCGTTCCCAGCTTCAAAACAGAGAGAAAGCCATGCAGATGCTCAAATCACAGCTCTACGAACAAGAGTTGCGAAAGAAGAGGGAGAAAATTGCCGAAATGGAAGGCAGCAAGAAAAAAATTGAATGGGGAAGCCAGATAAGAAATTACGTTCTTCACCCCTACAAGTTGGTCAAAGACGTCCGCACAAACGTCGAAACCACCGACACGGCAGCCGTTTTGGACGGCGATTTGGAAGCATTCATCAAAAGCTACCTCATGTTTATGGCATAATGTTGGCAAAAGCGTCTTTCCTGTAAGGAAGTACGCTTTTGCTAACATTATGGTGTAGTAGCGTTGTTCTTCTCCATGTTTTTGAATTTAGTCAGTATTGTACTTTTTTTCAAATTCCTCAAGTTCAAGTTTGTTTATCCCCTTGCTAAAATTCTCTTTGTGCCGTTCATTAACTTGAGAATGACATTTTATACACAGACATTGTAAGTTGCTGAAATCATTATGGAGTTTATCTCCGTCTTTATGATGACAATGAATGTACATACGATCGAAACGATTGCTTACTTTAAGTCCACATTTCTCACAAGTATAATCTTTTGATTCTTTATATTGTCTGCTAATTTTATCCCAATCGCTCGTGTAACCAAAAATATCAGGTTCAATTTCTGAGTTAAGTCGTGATTTCTCCAATAAGTCTGCAAATTCTTTGAATGTCATGTCGCTATATTGAGATAGCTTTTCTATACAATTTCTGCAAAGCGGTAAGTCTGAAACTTTAACTATTTCTCCTCCATTGCTTCGATTACGGACGGGTACTTCATCGCCTTTATATCCGTTGATATAATGACCATTGAATTTACCTTTTTCGATAAATTCTTCCAATGTTTTGCATTTGCAAATATGGTATTTTGGCTTTCCGTATTTCTCTAAAAAATAGTCGAATTTGTACATATAGGTGCGATATTCCTTGCCACTGGTTTTATCAACAGTGAAAATACCGTCATCTCTGACTGATAATTGTCCGTTTTTTATTGCTTCAATAGGGTCTTTAATATAAATAAGATCTTTTCCTTTGAGAGAGTCAAATTCTTTAACTTTGTAGCCTTTCCGAATTAAATATTCTCTCAGCGGAGAAAAATCAAAAATAGGACTATCGTTCATTGTCTTCAATTTTATAGAATAGAGGCATTATTTTTCTTGTTCTTGTTTACAAAGTTCTCAAGAACTTCTTCTCCGGAAGTAATGATGCGAAATTCCACTCTTCGAGAACGATCTTTGTCTATGGCTTTTTTGGTTTCCGCTACATATTTTCCATTGGAATCTATTGCTTTTCCATAAGACAATCCATTGGCGGTGAACCAAAATTCCAATTTCCTTTTTTGTTCATCAGTGTACTTTTGGTAGCTCTCCATATTCCTTATGTATTCCAATACACTATATGAGCGTAATTGAGACAATTTTATATTTGCCAGAAAAGGATCAGTCCCGAATTGTGGAGCAGGAACATCGTCTGTGTGTCCCTCTATTCGTATTTCTTTAATCTTATTTGCAAGAGAATCTTCCAACAAAATGCTCAAATATCTTGGAATAAACTCATCAATAATCTCACAAAATGTTGGAGTAAGCTGATATGAACCTGTAGCGAATAACACTTGGGGATTGTTGAATTTCATACTGAGATCTTTTCCTATTGCCATTTGCCATCTTGCAGTGTCTCCCTCAAACTCTTGAACAAGTTTAGCATGGAGGGATTGTTTTGTCTCTACGTATTCTGTAAGTACACTTTGATTAGAATCAACTCTAATCATATATGCAATAGCAACAAATAGAAAAATAATCATCAAACCTGTCATAAGGTCAGAAACAGATAGCCATACATTATTCTTTGCCATAATTACTTGGTATTTTTATCCATTATTGCTTGAATACAAGTATCAAGATTTCTAAGAGTTGTACTTAATCTTGCATAGAATTTTTCATCTAATCCATTTATTTGAGTATTCAAATCATCAGAACCACGCCTTATAATGCTAACGGCTTCGTTCATACCTGTCTTTGTCTCTTTCCAAAATTCTCCTGCATAATCTTTGATTGCATTTAATTCATTGAGCTTTTCAATCAAAGCAACAACGCTTTCGGTGAAATCTCTTTGCTTTTTAACCCAATCATTCAGTTTCTTTGTTGATTGATCAAAACTTTCCATGTTTGTTTTTGAGAGTTCAGCCGTTTGTTGCAAATCTGTAGAAATGGATTTGAATTTTTCGTCTTCAATAATTACTTCGTTGAGAGCGTTTACTAATTTTGATAGTTTTCCTCCGCTGCCTACCATTGACTCTGTGTTTTCTTTAACATGAGTGAGTGTTGTGGAGGTTTGCTCAAAGTTGATAGTCATTTCTTTATATTGTGAGGTCAAAGATTGAATCATCTCTTTGTTTTCAATTTGCCACTTGTTCAATTTTTCAACACTATTGTTTAGTTGCTCAAAGTTTTCGGTAACGAGTTTACTTATCAATGCATTCATTTGAGATTGAAATTCTTCGGTTACCTTTTTCATTACTTCAACAAGTGCTTCTGTATTGTTCTTCTGCAATAGAACAGAAAAGTCATCAAACTTATCACTCAATAGTTGATTCGTATCGTTCATTTGAACTTTTATCTCTGCTATTCCTTTTCTTAATTCTTTGGAAAGCTCTTCTGTATTGATTTTTTGTAATAAGTCCGAGAAAATATCGAACCTCTGTTTCAAATCAGTACAAAGATTCTCTACTAAGTCATTGTTCTTTGACATTAGAATTGTGCATTCCTTTAAGTTGCCAATCTCAGAAACAATACTTTGCAGACTTGATGACACAGTTTCATAATACTGAAATCTATTTGAAGCGTTTAGAGATATTTTATCTTCTAATGCTTTAACCGATTTGCAAATAAGGTTCGCAGCATCATTGATGTCAGAGTGTCCGTCTGTTTCTTTATCATATAACTTGTTGATTACTTTTGATAAAACAAGAGATGAAATCATACCTGCAATAGAGGTAAAAAACGCTGTTTTCAAACCTGCCAGTAATTCAGGAATACTTTCTTCTAATTCATCAGGATTGAAATTTAATAAACCTATACTAATGCCAATAAAAGTTCCAAGAACGCCTAAGGTGGATACTAAGGAAGGAAACATCTCCACCTGCCGACGATTGTTAATAAGATTTCCTTGTTTTTTTAATCTTTGGACGTGAATATAAAGTCCGATGGCTACGCCAATAATTATGGCAATAAACAAATACATTGAAATTGATTCAATGCCATTGAGGGGGGGGGTAATTGTTACGCTTCATGTCTTCTTTTTTTTGTTGGTTTTCAGATTTGCAAAGATATGCAAATTTCGCTTTAATCGTACAAATTGTTCGATAGTTTACGCAAAACTGTCTCTGTATTGGTGAATAGTGAATTAACGCTTTTGCCCTTTTGGGGCGTATAATGCAGAGTGTTGCTTACTCGGGGCGACGCTTTCGCTCAGCCCCGAGCTGAGTGCTTTCGGACTTTCAGCCCGAGGGTAGAGCGAAATGGCGTTTTGCAAAAATAAGTCGGCGTTTTGGTCGGATAAAACGGTGTTTTATTTTGTCAAAACGGCGATTTATTTTGCCAAAAATATCGACTTTTTCAGGGCGTTTTCAAGCGAAAAAATCGCCTTTGTAACTATCTGATTTTCAAATCGCTCATTTTTACACAAAAAAAACGCCGTTTTCTCACCAAAAAAACGGCGTTTTTTTTTAGCATATCAAAAAGTGGGTTTTTTGCAGCGAAAAAACAGCGAAAAAACACGAAGAAAAATAGGACGTTTTTGCTCTTTTTTGTTTCAGCCAAACAAAGACAGGACGCCCTGTGGCGACATAGGAATACTTGTTTTGCAAAGCAATTCTGTCACAAAAAAAAGATAAACGGATGTCCGTACCTTGAAGGGTAAGTCTGCAATTATCCTTTGCGTAGAGCGAAGCGGCACGCAGGTTAAGCAATCCCAAGTAGTTTTTCACTTAATCATTCTATCTCGAAAAAGGGAAATAGCCATAATATTCCCAAGTTTGTGGAGAGAAGAATGTGATTACCGACAATTTTTTCTTGTTTCCGGTCGAATTATCAGCTCGTGGAAAGCCTGTGTTTCAAGAAGTTTTTTGTTTGTTGAGTGATAACACCGGTTGCGACTGTGAAAATGTGGCAAAGGTTTGTATTGAGTGAAGTTGATTTGAGGTCAAACGGAGAAGGATTATAATTCGTCAAGCGACACACGGGAACGGTTGTCCAATTTGCGAAATGCTTTGGGAGACATACCGGTAAATTGCTTGAACTGTGCAGCAAAATGAGCCGGAGAGCTGTATCCCAAATGGTAGGCAATTTCGCTTATTGAAGTTACGCTGTAACATAAGAGTTCTTTTGCATACTCAATGCGATGACGTATGGCATAGTGTTCAATAGTCATGCCTTTTACCTGACTGAATAGTTTGCTCAAACTGCTATAATCTTTGCAAATTTTGCCACTGACATATGCTGATAATTTAGGTCTGTCTTCGGTCATTCGCACCCACTGAAGCACAGCTACTCTTATGGCTTCGACAATGCAGGCATCAGGGTCATCGAGCAGTTCAAATCCTTGTTCTTTTAATTTCTCTGACAGCAATTCTGTTTCTTTATTGCCGAGAGACTCTGCAATCGTGGCACCACCAAGGTGGATTTCCACGACTGTAAGCCTCATCGATTCGAGAATTGTCCTCATTGCATTGATGCAGCGAGGGCAACACATATTCTTTATGTGTATTTTCGTTCCTCTCATTTTGCAGAGCAAGTAAATCCGATTTCTTCTATTGCTTTGCAGACATCTTCAAGTGAAAACTCTCCTTCTACAACGGCTTTTTTGCTGTCCAAATCTACTGAAACGGATGTAACGCCTTTTACCGAGAGAACAGCTTTCTCGACAGACATACGGCAATGATTGCACGACATACCGTTGATGACAAATGTTTGTTTCATTGGATTATTGGAATTAATGTTTGTTTCAGATGACGTATTGTTTTGATTGATACTGAATTTTTTGTTGTTTCTGAATCGGCGGAGAACCAATGCATTGACCAACAAAACAAATAGCAGTATCGCACAGCAAGAGGCAAACAGACTGCTTTCGGTTTCGCAACATACATCGTTTGCAACAAGGTTGGAGATAAACCATTCTCTTGGCAACAGATAGTCGATGGCAAGACCGAATCCGACAGCTCCCAAAATAATTGAAAAAAGATATACAATCAATGTGCGTTTGCCCATTACCTTGCTTACTACCAATACACTTGCCATGCTGCATGCAGGACCTGCCATTAATAATACAAGTGCTGCTCCGGGCGTAAGACCTTTCATCATCAATGCAACTGCAATCGGGATACTGCCTGTGGCACACAGATACATTGGAATGGATATACATAACACCAACAGCATGGAGGTGAAACTGTTGTCTTTGAAAATCTCAAAGTAGGAGTCAGGTACAAAGATTGTTATCAATCCTGCAACTGAAAGACCGATGACAAGCCATTTTCCTACGCTTTCCATCATGTCGATATAGGCATAGTGAAGAGTTTCCTTTATTTTGCCGGCAAACGACGTTGATGTTTTCTTCTGTTCTTCATTATAATGTTTTCCGTCATTGTCATAATGTGGCAATTCATTCTTGCATACAATTTTTCCTGCTCCTTTGTTTCCTTCTGTAATATTGACCATTTCCCCTCCAAAAAGAGCAGTGGCAAGAGCGGCAACGGGTCTGATAATGGCAAATGGCAGTCCCATCAATGAGAATGTGGCGATTATGGAATCAATGCCTGTCTGTGGCGTGGCAATAAGGAAAGAAACTGTTGCACCTTTGCTGGCTCCCTCACGTCGAAGGGACATTGCCGTCGGAAGTACGCCGCACGAGCAGAGCGGAAGCGGAATACCGAAGAGTGCCGCAAGAATTACGCTCCTCATATTTGGTTTGGCAAGATATTTACTATATATATCACCCGGTATAAAGGCATGCATCACACCTGCCAACAAGAAACCCATCAACAAGTAAGGGGACATTTCTTGTACTAAATTGATAAACTGATACATAACTTCTCAATATTATTACTATTTTGGGTGCAAAATTATTGTAATTATCCCGAGATGAATATCAAAATTATGGATTTCTTTATCCTGATACAAAAGTTTTGTGTTTGCAGAATCATATATTTCTGCCTGTAATCAAACTCTCAATTCTCGGTTGCAAAGTACAAAACTCATATTTCCAAGTTCGGAGGGCGAAAAGGCAGGATTATCAAAATTTTTTCTTGTTGATAATCCGATTATCAAGCGAAGAAATTATTTGATAGTGAGAAAATGTATGCTCTGCTTGGCAATAATGACTCTCTATCGTGCAAGGTAGATAATCAACACCGACACATCGGCAGGCGAAACTCCGCTTATTCTTCCTGCCTGACCTATTGTGCGAGGGCGTATCTTGCTTAGTTTCTCCCTTGCTTCAAAAGACAGTGCCTTGATTGCCGAATAGTCGAAGTTGTCTCTGATGACAAAGTTCTCATACTTGCTCAGACGTTCGGTCATTTCTTCTTCTTTCTTGATGTAGCTCTCGTATTTTATTGCCACTTCTGCACATTCTTCAACTTCCGACTGAATATCGCAATCCACATTTTGAATTGCTTTCTGCAAAGACGGAATGCAGCTCTTCATTTGTGCCAAGCTGACCTGCGGACGCAACATAAGCTGCGAAAGACGTGTCTTTTGCTTGATTTCGGGTGTTCCTGTTTTGGCAAACAAATCATTGACTTGTTCGGGCAAAACGCTTTCCGACTTGATGAAAGAGACAATCCTTTCGACTTGTTCGTACTTTCGCTCGACTTTTGCCATTCTTTCGTCCGACGCCAAGCCTATTGCATGAGAGCGGGGTGTAAGTCTTCGGTCGGCATTGTCGCCTCTGAGCAAGATGCGATACTCTGCTCTCGAAGTAAACATACGATAAGGTTCATCTACACCCTTGGTTATCAGGTCGTCAATCAGCACTCCTATGTATCCTTCGGAGCGTCCTATGATGAAAGGTTCTTGATTTTGCAGGTTGAGATGAGCATTTATTCCTGCAACCAAGCCTTGTGAGGCAGCTTCTTCGTAACCTGTCGTTCCGTTTATCTGTCCTGCAAAGTACAGACGCTTTACCAACTTGGTTTCCAAGGTGTCTTTGAGCTGGGTAGGAGGGAAATAGTCGTACTCTATTGCATATCCGGGCTTTTGAATGACAGCTTTTTCAAAGCCTTCTATGTTGTGCAGAGCCTCATATTGCACTTCCAAAGGAAGAGATGAGGAAAATCCGTTGATGTAATATAGATTGGTGTGTTGTGATTCGGGTTCGATAAAGAGCTGATGTCGGTCTTTGTCCGAAAATCTCTCGATTTTGTCCTCAATCGACGGACAATAGCGAGGACCTTTTCCTTGTATTCTGCCTGCAAACATTGGCGAAAAGGCAAATCCTTTACGCAAAATGTCGTGTACTTTGAGATTGGTGTATGCCAAAAAGCAACTTCTCTGTTCGAGTGGCTGCTCTCTTTTGTAGAGGAAAGAGAATTGGTCGGGATTGTCGTCTCCTTTCTGCTCTTGCAGCTTTGAAAAGTCTATGCTTCTTCCATCAACTCTCATCGGAGTTCCTGTTTTCAGCTTGTCGGTTTCAAACCCTTCGCCTCTCATCTTTTCGGACAAGTAGTTTGCTCCCTGCTCTCCAATTCTTCCACCCTCAAAATTGACTTCTCCAATGTGTATTCTTCCGCTCAAAAAAGTTCCGTTGGTGAGAATGACAGCCTTTGCCGCTATTTCCAATCCCAACATTGTCTTCACGCCTTCAACTTGTCCGTTGCGGATAATCAAATCTACAACCTCGTCTTGCCAAAGTTGTACATTGTTTTTCTGCTCCAAAACTCTTCTCCACGACAAACCGAAAGTGATATTATCTACTTGCGCCCTCGGACTCCACATTGCACAACCCTTGCTTCGGTTAAGCATTCTGAATTGCATGGTGTTCATGTCGGTAATCACACCGCTATATCCTCCCAAAGCATCTATTTCTCGCACAATTTGCCCCTTTGCAACTCCTCCCATTGCAGGATTGCAAGACAACTGTGCTATGTTGTTGAGATTTTGTGTAATCAAAAGAACCTTGGAACCGAGAGTTGAGGCAACGTATGTTGCTTCACAACCTGCGTGTCCTGCTCCAACCACTATCACGTCAAAGTTTGCGAACATTGTAATCGGTATTTTTCTTATTCGTTCAAAAGTTTGAGTGCCTCATTTTCTGCTTCTCTCATCTGAGAGGCTTCTTCTTCGCTCTTGTCTTTGAGACCCAAAAGGTGCAAAGCTCCGTGAATAATCACCCTGTGCAACTCTTCTGTTTCGCTCGAGCCGAAAGCAAGAGCGTTTTCTCTCACTCGGTCGGTGCTTATGAAAATATCGCCGCCGATAAGGTCGTTTTCCACATAGTCAAAGGTGATTACGTCTGTATAATAGTCGTGTTGAAGGTATTGTTTGTTCACTTCCAACAGATATTCGTCGTCGCAAAATATGTAAGTGATGTTTCCCGTCTTCTTACCCTTGCTCTCGATAATCTGCTTTATCCATTGTTTGATTTTGGTGCGAGATTTGAGAGGGTAGTTTGTTTGAAAAGAAAATTGAATTGCCATTCTGTTTTAAGATTTTACCACTTTGGCAGCGTTAAAGTACTGTTGAGCCAACTCTTGTCTGCACGAGAGCAACTCGGGTTCAATTCCGTTGATTAGAAAGCTCAATTTTATTCCCTTGTTTTCGGAAAACAATCTGACTTTGTCCGAAAGCAATCTGACAACCAAGGCATCGGTATTCTCATTTTTGTCGGTTTGTTCGGCTTTTTTCAACAAAGCCTCAAAGGAAACATCGTTGTTTTCTATCGATATGGTAACTCCTCCCACACATTGCTCAAATCCGAACTTTATTTTCTCGGGTTTCTTGTTTGAAGTGGCGAAAAGAAAATCCAAAACCCCTTCTGCGGCAACCGAAATAGTGCCAAAATAGTTGTTTATGTTGTTATCTTGGCAAATATTCTCCAAAAGCTCGGTCAAATCGTCTGTTCTCTCTACTCTTACCGTCTTGCAAAATGTACTTCTATCCATTCTAAATTACGTTTTTCACATTTTATTTGAGCCGCTTTTGTAAAAATAGTCATTAACCTTCTGTTTGTAGAAAGGAGAATAGACTGCAGGGATTTGTTTGAACAATTCCATTTCCCTGTTTTTGAGCTTTTCAAACTCAATCAAATCTTTGGGAGGCGTTTTTGCCTTATCCTTTCCCTCGTTTGACTTTCGCTTGTTGTCTTCGCCCTGTTTTTTCTCCGCTTTCTCAAACTCCAACATACGGGTCAAAATATTCGCCTGACGATTTATAGTTTGGCGGCTTATGGACTTATTTACGATTTCTTTTTCCGTTTGTTCCATTTGGCGTTGCATTTCTTCCAATTTTTTATTTGCTTTTCCGCCCGAAGCTCTTTTTGCTTCGTCTGCCGCCTGTTTGAGCATTTTTCTTATCATCTCTTGTTGAGCTGCTGCCTTTGCCAACTGTTCGTTGAGTTTTGCACCCTCTCCGATTTTCGGATTGCCGTTGTTTTTTTGTTTTTCAAGCTCTTTTTGCAGCCTTTCGAGTTCTTTGTTGAGGGCTTGTTGCATTTGTTGCATGGTTTGAGGGTTTCCGCTTTTGCCTTGCGAAGGATTGCTGCATTGCTTTTGAGGTCTGCCCTTGGAGTTTCGGCTTTGTTGCTGCTGTTGTTTTTTCATGTTTTCAATCGATTCGGTAAGCATGAGAGCCAAATTGTTCATCGAACTCATTGCATACTGCTGTGAAGAGCTTGCAGAGGAGTTTTTGTGTTCCGAATAGTGGACTTGGTTGTATCTTAACAGAGATTCCATGGCTTTGTTCAAGTGATTGTCAATCTGAGTAAGCTCCTGATTTATCATATTGCCCACCTGAGGCTGACGTTTGCTCATTGCAAACAGACTGTCCTGCAACATTTTCATGCCTTCCTTGATATTGTTCTGCTTGCGAATGATATTTTGGTATTCGCTTTCGGAAACCTTGGTGATTTTGGTCTTTTTTATTAGCTCTTCTTGCTGCATTGACAGTCTCACAAGGTTCTTTAACATCGCTCTTACCTGCTCTATGTCTTCGCCAAGTTGCTCTTGGTTCTCTTGCTGTTGCTCTTCGGATAATTGTTGAGCCATTTGCTGCATTTGTTCTGCTGCATTTTGCATATTTTGGCGGGCTTTTTGTTTCTTGTTTTTCTCTATGTTGTCTTTTGCCTGCTTTTGTTGCTGATTGATTTGGCTCTCTTGTTCTTGGTTTCGCTGCATTTGTTCGCTCAACTCTCTTTTTTGCTTCTCTATTTCGGAGAGTTTGTCTTGCTGGGAGCGAAATTCCTCATTCAACTTTTGTTGTTGTTTGGCTGTTTCTTCGTTTGATTGAGAGTTTATCTTGTCTGCCAAGTCTTTTTGCTCTTTTGCCAAGTCTTCAAGCCTCTCTATGACCTCGGAAGTTTTCTTTTCAATCTCAAATCGCTTGAACATCTCTATGTTTCTGTCCAACTGTTTGCTTACGTCTTGGTTTGACATCTTGATGTTTTGAAGAGCTTCGTTGAGCTTTTGCTTGTCTATGTTCTCGTTTGTGAGCTTTTGGATTTCTTCCAACATCTTTTTCATGTCTTTGTCCATAAGTTGGTCAAACAATTCTTCCAACTCTTTTTGCTTTTCGAGAATGTCGGAGTTTTCTTTCGCAAAAGCCTCGTCTATTCGGTTGTTTTCTTGCAATCGTTCTTTTATCTGTTCGATTTTTTCTTGCAGTTCTTTCTGCTTTTCGGCAAGTTCTTTGAGTTGTTTCTTATCCTGCCATGCAAGTTCTTTCTTTTCAATCAGTTTGCGGTTAAGTTCGTCAATTTGTTTTTGCAGTTGCTTAATTTCGCTTATCAGTTGTTCGCTTTCAGACTTTAATTGTTCGGAATTGTTGTCTCTCATTTCTTCCAATTCTTTCTTGCTCGGATTTTTCAAAGTAAAGACCGTGCTTTTGCTGCTCTTAAATCCGCTTACTGCATCGTTGTCCCACACCTGAAAGAAGTACTCCAAGTTCTCTCCTTCGGGCAGAGTTATTCCTTCAAGGTCGCAATAGTGATAAAATTCCTGCACATTCTCGCTTTGAGTTACTTCCAAATTGTCTTTGTGAAGCACAACCGTCTTGTTGTTTTCTTTTTTGGTGATGAAGAAACAGAGCTTTGAAAAACCATAGTCGTCTTTTATCTGTCCTCTAAACAAGATACGCTTTGGCAAAAGGCTGTCTCGCTGCTCCAAAACGGCAATTTGCGGAAATAAATCGGCGTTTGAAAAAATCGAAAAGCCCAAAGAATCGGCATAGTCGGTAAATTGGTTGCTTGTTGTGATACAAAGCTCTGTGTCTTTGCCTACTATTTGTTTGTATTGTGCTTTTCCTTTTTTGTCGATAGGGAGATTTACTCTCTTGTTGTCAAAAGAAATTGTGAGTTTGTCGGCATCTTTTGTCTGAATGTTCCAAACAATGGTCGAGCCTTTCGGCACACTGATGTTGTTTATGCCCGAAAGCTCTTCGGATTTCAGCTTTGTGTAAGAGGGATAAACAACACTTGCACTTACCGATGTCAAGATTGGTTTGGGGCTTACTTCAACAGTGTAAGGTCGGCTCTCAATTCCTGCTGCCGAAAAGACCACAATGCAGTTCTTGTTTATGTGTTTGAGTTCGTAAGAAAAAAGGTTTTTGCTCTCCTTTTTCATCGAAAAGCTCTGTCCGTCGATGATTATTTCGGCTTGTTCGGGAAGTGCTTTGCCCGAAACTTTGACTCTCAGTGTCAGGTCTGCTTGTTGCAAAACTTTGAGTGAGCGGTTTTGAAGCTCAAAAGAGAAAGGTGCAGGCTTTTCAAAGTAAGTGGAGTGGTTGATGTAGCGAAGCGCAGGCTCGGAAAGAAAATTTGGAAAAATGATTGCAATCAATGCCAGCAACACCACAAGCAAACAGGCGACTTTTGCTGCTTTTTTTGCTTTCTTTTTATCGATTGCCTTGCGAAAATCTATCGGTGAGAGTTGTTTTGTTCTTTGTTCTATCGAGGCAAGGAGCAATTCGCTCTCGCGGGTTTCGGACATTTCTTGTAATTGCAGCAGGTTCAGCAACTTGTCTTCTACTTCGGGAAAGTAATCTCCGATGATTTTTGCTGCCTGAAAGCGGTCTATGGTCTTGCCGATTTTCAACATCTTGAACAAAGGTCGAAGAACAAAGACAACCAAAATCACACTTGCAAACACAATGTAAGCATAGAACAAGACTGTTCTCACAGCTGTCGAATTGTAATTCCAAAACTCAAAAAGGGTAAGCAGAAGGTAGAAAACAACTAAAAGGATTACCGAATAGAATAATCCTTTTAGCATTATGTTTTTGTAGAACTTGCGGATAAATCCGTCTAACTTTTTTATCAAATCATCGTTAAGCATGTTCTTCCTCTGTTGCCATTCCTATGTATATTGCAGACAAGAGCGTAAAGACGTAAGCCTGAATGAAGGCAACCAAAATTTCGAGCAAGGTCATGAAAATAGAGAAGAACAACGGTATTATGGAAGTTCCGTATCCGAGAACGATGTTTTGCTCTCCGAAGATGAAAATAATGCACAAGAAACTCAAAATAATGACGTGTCCTGCGGTGATATTGGCAAACAATCGCACGGTTAGCGAAAATGGTTTGGTGAACATTCCCAAAATTTCGACAATCGGCATGATTGGAACAGGGAATTTCAACCACCAAGGCACACCCGGCATATTTACCATGTGTTTCCAGTATTGTTTGTTGCCGCTTACGTTGGTTATCACGAAAGTAAACAAAGCCAAACAAAGCGTTACTGCAATGTTACCCGTTACATTTGCTCCCCCGGGAAAGCAAGGCAGCAATCCCATAAGGTTGGAAAAGAAGATGAAAAGAAATGCTGTCAAAAGATAAGGAAGATACTTTGAGTATTTTTCTTTGCCTATGGAAGGAATTGCGATGTCATCTCTTATGTACATGATGAAAAATTCCACCAAGGTTTGAACTCCCTTTGGTTCTTTGCCTTCTCGTTTTTTTGCAATCGAAGCTCCTTTGAGTACCAAGAAGATAATAAATCCCGCAACAATGAAAATGGCAAACACATTCTTGGTTATGGAAAAGTCGTATGGCTTTTTGCCGTTATATACTCCGTTTTCATCGACGCAGACTATCTTTCCGGCAACATTTTCGCCGTCTTGCTTGCTCGCAATCTTATATCCCTTGTAACAATCGTGTCCGTGATTGAAGCGGCTCGAAAGAAACACATCCACCTTGCCCTCATTTATCAAGATTACGGGCAGAGGTATGGACACATTTGTTTCTTTCCATGTGAGAATATGCCAATCGTAAGCATCGCTTATGTGTTCCATTATCAGTTCTCCTGCATCAAACTTCTCCTTTTGTTCGGCAAAAGCTCCGAAGCTGCCGATGCAGAAACAAAAAGCAAAAAAGCAAAATATCTTCTTCATATCTCCAAGATTTGAAAACGCAAATTTAGCAAATAATTTTCGCTGTGCAAACAAAAAAACGATTTTTTGCAAGAAATAGTTCCTCATCTTTTGCGGCAGGGACAAAATTTCAAAGATTGAAAACGGCGTTTGCAAAAGAGAAAACAGGATTATCAAACATTCCTGCTATTTGATAATCGAATTATCACATGATGATAATTGGATTATCAAGCTAAGATAATCATATTATCACACCAAGATAATACCATTATCACGCCGTGATAATCGGATTATCAAAGGCAAAAAATTTTTGATAATCGTAATCGCTTGAAACAAAAGGACTTTCGGACGCCAAATAAAGAGCTTGTGCAGGTGGTTTTATTTGTCATGCTCTTCTGAAAGCTCTTTTCTGCGGTCAAAAGGCAGAAAACCTGTGTATTGATGCTTTTATTTTGTATCTTTGCCGTGGAATTGTAAAAATAGTTTTGGAACAAAGTTATATCAGTATGAAAATTCAAGTTGAAAAATCGGCATTTTTGATAGGAGTCGCAGCCTTTGTGTTGTGCGTATTGTCGTTTTCGTATTCCTTTTCGCAAGAGAGCAAGCGAGTTTTGTTTGTCGGCAACAGCTATACTCAGGTAAACAACCTTCCCGAAGAGTTTATGAGAGTGGCACAATCGCAAGGCAAGAGAACAGAGTGCCAAATGCAGGCAGTGGGAGGGGCAACATTCTCTTCACATTGCAACAATCCGGGGGCGATTGAGGCAATAGCACAAGGCGATTGGGACTATATTGTTTTGCAAGGTCAAAGTCAGGAGGTTGCATTCCCCGACAATCAATTCTCATGGCAGGTATATCCCTATGCAAAAACCTTGGATTCTCTTGCCAAGGCTTACAATCCCGATGTAAAGGTTGTTTTTTATATGACGTGGGGATACAGATATGGCGATGAATTAAATTGCCAGTTCTATGAGCCTTTCTGCACTTTTGAATCGATGTCCGAGCGTTTGAGAGACAACTATGTGTTGATGGCAGAGGACTTTGGCTCGGATGTTTCGCCTGTGGGGGCTGCATGGTTGGAGTCTTTTCGACAAGATTCGACCGTAGTATTGCACTCTTCGGACAATTCGCACCCCAATATCAACGGAACATATCTTGCAGCCTGCTGTTTTTATGAAATAATTTTTGCAGAAAGATTGCACGAAGCCTACTATCCTTCGTCAATATCTCCTTCGGTTGCAACCTATCTTCAAGCCATTGCCGACAGAACGGTGTATGACAACCTTGCACACTGGTGTTATTCTGATATTGATGCTTCTCTAAACCTTGCAGAAGAGAGAGAAAAACCTTGGTTTGACTGCAAAACAGAGCCAAACTCCCTTTTGATAAGGACAAATAACATTGAGGGAAATGTAAATATCGAACTTACAAGCTCGGACGGCAGATTGATTGAAAGACAAACTTACAACATAAGCAACAAAAGCACAATAGAATTGCACACCTGCT
>JAEDJL010000059.1 GCA_016296345.1 Bacteroidales bacterium
GAGAGCCAAGTTCTGCCCGAGATGCGGCAGACCACTGCAGGAAACAACAGAGCAAGGCGAACAGACTTTTACCGTCAGAGGCGTAGAGTTTAAGATGATTAGGGTAGATGGAGGCACATTCAGCATGGGAGCAACCTCGGAGCAAGAATGTGATGCTTGGGGTGAGGAGGAACCTGTTCATAGTGTTACCCTTTCGGACTATTACATAGGAGAGACAGAAGTAACGCAAGAGCTGTGGGAAGCAGTAATGGGCAGCAATCCTTCAAAGTTCAAAGGCAACAATCAACGCCCTGTGGAGAATGTGAGTTGGAACGATTGCCAAGAGTTTATAGAGAAGTTGAACGAATTGACTGGAAAGCGTTTCCGCCTTCCGACCGAAGCCGAGTGGGAAGCAGCAAGAGGAGGCAAGTATTGCAAGGACTACGTATATAAGTATAGCGGCAGCAACAATGTTGATGAAGTAGCGTGGTATTGGCAGAATAGTGGAGATAAGTATCTTTCAGGTGAATGGGAATTGGATAAAATTAAAAACAACAACTGCAAAACCCACCCTGTCAAGACCAAGAAAGCCAACAAGCTCGGCTTATACGACATGAGCGGCAACGTACGGGAGTGGTGTAATGATAAATACGGTAGAAGCTATTACCAAAATAGTCCTCAGACTAATCCACCCGGACCATCAAAGGGTGGGTACCGCGTTCTTCGTGGCGGCAGCTGGAGTGAAGAAGATATGTACGTGCGAGTATCCTATCGCGACAACTTCACTCCCGACTACCGCAGCTTCAACCGCGGTCTCCGCCTTGCCCTCTGAGTTTACCACAAGGTAATCCCCAACGTTTTAAGCTCAGAAAAGAGAACGCTTTTGCCCCTGCAGGGCGAATAGTGCAGAGTGTTATTAACTCTGGGCGACGCTTACGCTCTGACACTAACTAATCGCTTTTGGACTTTCAGCCCGAGGAACACAAAATGAAATTCTCCTGCACCCAAAAGCATGAAAGCAAAAACCAATTCGACGTCCCCGAAAGCAAATAGGAAATAAACAGTGCCTACGCTATGAAAGGAGCAGCCTGCGAACAGCCCTACGCAAAAGCGAAGCGACACTTAGGGGTGCTTTTTTTGAGGTACTATTTTGAGGATTATTACTTTGGTTTGAAAAAATATCTTATCTTTGCAGCACAAAAGTTGCTTTGGAAGCCGAGAATTGTGAGATACAGGGGTGAGATGAGGGGCTTTGAGCGGGTGAGTAGAGAGGGTGTCGCAGGTTTTTGAGGCTGTGAAGGCGGCTTTTGTAAGTGTGTGAATTTAAGTGTAATATTCATTCTAACAAAAACAGTAATTTTATGCAAAATATACCATTTGACAGGGCATTGGTCGATGAGATTGTTGCCAAAAACAAGATTAAGAGCGTCGGAGCTGCTTCAATCAGAGAGGTCAAGAAGATTATTGACGATGTGGAAGCGGCAACGGGTGAGAAGTTCGTGAGAATGGAAATGGGTATTCCCGGACTTCCTGCGGTACAAATAGGTGTCGATGCCGAGATTGAGGCTTTGAAAAACGGCTGTGCAGCAATCTATCCCGACATTTACGGAACTAAGGAGCTTAAACACGAGACTGCAAGGTTTGTGAAGAACTTTCTCGATGTGGAAGTGCCTGAGGATTGTTGCGTTCCGACAGTCGGAAGTATGCAGGGCAGCTTTGCGGCCTTTATGACCCTTGCCCGATTGGACGCCAAGAAGAACAAGATTTTGTTTATCGACCCGGGATTTCCTGTTCAGAAACAACAATGTGTTATCTTGGGTATAGAGACCATTCACTTTGATGTTTACGACTATCGTGGCGATAAGTTGGAGGCAAAGTTGGAGCAATACCTTTCTTCGGGAGAGGTTGCTGCAATAGTCTATTCGTCTCCTAACAATCCTGCTTGGTTCTCCTTTAACGAACAAGAGTTGCAAATCATCGCCAAGGTGGCAAACCGTCATGATGTGGTGGTGGTTGAGGACTTGGCTTACTTCGGAATGGATTTCAGAAAAGACTATTCAAAGCCCGGAGTTCCTCCTTTCCAACCAACGGTTGCCAAGTGGGCAAAGAAGTTCTTGCTCATGATTTCGGGAAGCAAGGCTTTCTCGTATGCAGGTCAGAGAATTGCAGTTACCATTCTCAGTTCGGAATTGTTTGATTACAAGACCGATTACATGAAAAAGTACTTCACTCAGGATTGTTTCGGAAGGGCTTTGATTTTCGGTTCGCTTTATGCTTTGACTTCGGGAACTGCTTACTCTCCTCAGTTTGCTCTTACTGCTATCTTCAAGGCTTGCAACGACGGAACGTACAACTTTGTAGAGCCGCTCAGAGAGTATGGCAACAAGGCAGAGAGAATGAAGAAGGCATTGGTCGAAAATGGTTTCAAGATTGTGTATGACAAGGATATGGACGTCGATGTGGCAGACGGATTCTACTTTACGTTCTCCTATCCGGGCTACAGCGGCGAAGAACTGCTCAGCGAATTGGCTTACTATGGCGTAAGTGCCATATCGTTGAGGATTTGCCGCAGCGAAAGGTTGGAGGGAGTGAGAGCTTGTGTGTCTTTGGTTCCTCAGGAGATGATACCTGTGTTTGAACAAAGGGTCAAGAAGTTCCACGAAGACCACCCTGTTACAACTAAGTGATAACATGGATAGATAATTGTTTTCATATGCTTTTTAGAAAGACGGCGTTTTGCTTTTGCAGAACGTCGTTTTATTTTTGCAAAAAGGCTTTCTGACCGAGCTTTTCTGCCGATTGAGCCTGTCTTGTTTTTCTCACGATTTTGTTCTTTCTTCGATTTTTGTATCTCTGTTTGAAATTTATTGGTTATCTTTGTCGCTTGTATGGCTCTTTGTTGCCAATCGGGCGGCAAAAAGCAGTTTTTGTGTTTTACAATATAGGTAAATAATATGATTCATAAGATATTATACTATAATGGCAGTGCGATAAATTACCAATATGAGGGAAATGGGGAGGAGACTTTGGTGTTTTTGCACGGATTTATGTTCGATTTGAGGGTGTGGGCTCCCTTGGTGTACGACTATATGAAGCAAATAAGGGTTGTGGCGATTGATTTGCCGGGATTTGGAGAAAGTGATTGTTGTGCAGAAGTGCATTCTATGGAGCTTATGGCAGATGTGGTGAAAGCGGTTTTGGACGATTGTGGTTTGGAAAAGTGTGTCTTGGCAGGGCATTCAATGGGCGGATATGTGGCATTGGCGTTTGCCGAAAAGTATCCCGATATGCTCAAAGGGCTTTGCCTGATTAACTCCCATGCTTTGGCAGACAGCAAGAACAAATTGCAGATAAGGCAGCGAATGTGCGATATTGTCGCTGCCAATCGTGCAGGTTTTATAATCGATTTCATTCCCAAGTTGTTTGCAAACTGCAATCGCAAGTCGCTTTCGGACAGTATCAACGATTTGAAGGACTATGCGATATACACAAGCACCGACGGAATTATCGCCTCGATTAAGGGAATGATGCAACGTCGCTCTCGGATAGATGTTTTGCAGAACATAGATGTGCCTGTCTTCTTTGTATCGGGCAGGGAGGACGAAAGGATAGATTCGGACATCGTCATGGTTCACGCAGCAATGACACCGTTTTGCGAACTGCTGATGTTGCCAAACGTAGGACACATGGCACACATAGAGGCAAAGGATATTTTGAAGCCGCGTTTGCTTTCGTTCGTTCGTATCTGCTTTGGATTGTAGTAAGACGGTAGTCTGATGAGGGATTTTACCAAAGGAAGCATCAGTTCGGGGCTGTTTTGGTTCGGATTGCCCATTGTTGCAGGCAATCTCTTCCAACAGTTATATATGTTTGTCAATAGTGCGATTGTGGGTCGCTTTCTTGGTGATGTGGATTTGGCAGCCGTCGGAGCGGTTTATCCGATTGTGTTTTTCTTTGTCTCTCTTATTATCGGCATTGGCTCGGCGGGAGGAATTGTTATCTCGCATCTTTTTGGTGCAAAGCGACATGACAGTCTGCCGATTGCAATAAGTACGTTTTATATCTTCTCCCTGATTGTCGGACTTGTGGTTTGCTCTTTGGGAATTGTGTTTGCACGCTTTACTTTTGACCGCTTGGGACTTGAAGAGGGGGTATGCAATGCGGCAACTGCCTACATGAGGGTGTATATGCTTGGAATGTTTTTTTCGTTTTGCTTCAACAGTTTGGTCAGTGTACTAAGAGGCTTGGGAGACAGCAAAACACAGCTCTACTATCTCATTGGTGCAAATGTTCTCAATGCCTTGTTGTCATACATCTTTGTCGCATGGCTGAACTATTCTTTGGTTTCGACCGCATGGGCAAGCGTTATAAGTCAGTTTTTGGCGTTTGTGTTGCTCTGGATTAAAATTCAAAAGACAAATATCTACATGAAAGTCAGACCACTTCCCAAGTATTTCGATTTTTCTTACTTCAAGGAGATTGTGCGTATCGGTTTGCCTGCCGGCATTCAGCAGTCGGTTGTCTCTCTTTCTCAAATCCTTATTCTCGGATTGGTTTCCGGCTTTGGAACAGGGGTTCTTGCTGCCTACTCTGCTGCAACCCGCATTGAGTCTGTGGCAATGATTTTTGTGTTGAACTTTTCTACTGCACTGACAACCTTTGTCGGTCAGAACTTCGGGGCAGGCGAGAAGCAGAGAGTGCGAAAGGGATTGCGTTTCTCTCTAAAAATGATGCTTATTCTTTCTGTTGTTACATTCGTTGTGTTCTTCTTTGGAGGCAAAGCTCTTTTGGGATTGTTTTCTGACAGTGAGGTTGTCTCTTCTGTGGGTGGCAGCTATTTGTTTGTTGCAGGTGCATTTTGGTTTCTTTTTGCTGTGATGAACCTTTTTGCTTCCTTTTTCAGAGGTGTGGGATTTACTTTTGTACCTATGCTTGTCTCTTTGGCAGTGTTGCTTGTTGTGCGTCTGCCGCTTTCATACCTTTTGTCTTTGTCGTACGGCACTGACGGGATATGGTATGGCGCTCCTTTGTCATGGCTTATCGGAGTTGTGATATATCTTGTTTGTTACGGCAAATCTCATTGGGAGAAAAGAAAGCCTCTCAAAGCCGTGCTTTCGTCTCTTGTTGTGCTGTGCTTTCTCGGAGGTGGAAAGCTCATGTCGCAGGATTTTTGTTCCGACTACCTCAGTCCGTTGAACATAAAGCTGTCAAGCTCGGGACACTTTGGCGAATTGAGAAGCAATCACTTCCATTCGGGAATAGATTTGCGGACAGCAGGAAAGGAAAACCAAGTTGTGATATGCCCATACGACGGAGAAGTGTCCCGAATTAAAGTGCAGGTATATGGAGGAGGCAAAAACCTCTATATCAATCACACAAACGGATACACAACCGTCTATATGCACTTGAACGATTACTATGGCAAAATTGGCGAATATGTAAAGAATTATCAGTACAGCCACAAGTGTTATGCTTTTGACTACACTCTGCCCAAGGGAACGATAAAACTCAAAAAGGGAGACACGATTGCATTGAGCGGAAACACAGGTTCTTCGGGCGGTCCTCACCTTCACTACGAAATAAGGAACACTGCTTCTCAGATAACGATAAATCCGATTTTGAAAGGACTGAATTTACAAGATACCATAGCACCAAAATTGTATGCTTTCAGGCTTCTTGCAGCCGATTGTTACTCACATATCGAAAACAGCATGGAAGAAGACCTGCTTATAAACCTTTCTTCGGACACTTGTTTCAAAAGCGGAGACACGATTTGTGCAAGCGGAAATTTCTATCTGTGCATCGAGGCTTACGACCGTTCCAACGGCTCTACCGAACGCAACGGAGTGTATGACACAAGGGTGTACGCAGATGATGAATTACTCTTTCGCTTCAACAATGCTTCCTTCTCGTTTGACAACTCCCGATATGCAAACGCCATAATCGACTATGCCTATTTGCAAAACACAGGTCGGCGAATGCTTTGGACAAAACAGTTTCCTTCTTTCAAGCTCAACAGTCTCACCTACTCAAACGGAGGTATTATATCGGTGGAAAACAACAGTTTCAAAAAGGTGAAAATATTTCTTTGCGACGAAAGAGACAACCGACAGGAGTTTGAATTTGTGTTGAGAGGCAGTTTGCAAAACCCGAACATACAGCTGATTAACTCGCTCAACCTTTCGCAAAACCAATCCGGCGAAAAGAAAGAGACTTACCCATTGTCGTGGAACAAAATCAACGAGATAACTTTTCCCGACATGAGTTCGCTCACCACAAAAGCCAAAAGCATATACGAAGACACCGACATGGAATACAGTGTTCGGCAGGGAAAGTATTCTTTGGTGCATACGATTGGCGACAAGTCTGTGCCGATACACAAGGCTTTCACTTTGAGGATACGATACAACGATGCACTCATTCCTTTCAAGGATAAAGCCCTTGTGGTTTCTCATGGCAAAAACGGCACAAAGGCTTCTGTCGGAGGGAAAGTTGCAGGCAGAGATGTGGTTTGCACAATCAGCAATTTCGGAACTTATTCTGTCGAGATAGATACCGTTGCTCCGCGATGCAAGCCTCACAATTTCAAAAGTAACAAGCCATTGAAAGCCTCTCAAAGCACGGTTGAGGTTAAGATAAGCGATAATCTTTCGGGCATTTCGACCTATAATGCTTACATTGACGACCAATGGGTGTTGGCAGAGTATGACGGCAAGAGCGGAAGGCTCATTATCAAAGCATCGGAATTTGCAAAGGGAAAGCACAATCTAAAAATCAAACTGACCGATGCCAAAGCCAACAGCTCAGTATTTAACTATGTGATAATAAGATGATTTCTATTCTTTGATAAATCGGCGGATACTGTTTTAAAAAGTGTGTTCGGAGGATCAAAATAGAGGCATTCATCTTGAACGCCTCTTGATAATCTTGATGATATATGTCGATTGTTTATAACCACAGACTTACTTTCCGATACAGAAACTCCTGAAATGCCTATAAATAGGTTGTTTTCAGGAGTTTAAGTAGTTTAGTTTTTTAAGTAAGCAACAAATCTGCAACAAATTTGTCAAAACAGGAGTTTTTTAGACTTGATTTCGGCAACAAAGATAGTTATTTTTGATAAAATTTGAGTATATGGGCTTTAATTCTTTTTATGGTGTAAATTATCAATAGAAAAATTATCGCCGACCAAAAGCCGTAAATTGAAGTCTTCTGAAACCAAGTCAGCTTTCTTGGCACTTCCACCGTCTCTGTCATGGTTTCTGTCTTGATATGTTCACGATAGATAATGCTGTCCCTCCGCTCAACAGGTTTCTGAATTTCTACGGGCTTATTCTGCGGCTTTGTTTTCAGGTCGTGATAGAGAGAGCCGTCAGGGTTGATGCGTGCTTCCGAGGTGGCGTAATCGTTTTCAAGGTTTGAAACGCTGTCACGGGTCTCACACTCGGCAGTCTGAAATGGTATCTCTACATAGACTGTATCAGGGACGTAAAGTGTAACGGTTTCCACCCTCACGCTATCTTTCTTTTCGCTGTTCATGCTGTCAGATAAGTAAAGGGGAGCGGCACAACCACACAGGAGGAGAGCCGTGATAAGAAGAGGTATGAGTAATCTGAGTTTCTTCATTGCTTTGTTATTTGATTTGGTTGATGAACGATTTGATGCCTTGAACGTGTGTCGAAGTTACAGCCTGTTTGCCCTTTTCACTCAGAAGAAACGCAACGTCTTCTCTGTTGTCCTGAAACAGGTTCTCGGTCAGAACAGCGGCGCAGAGAGTGTCACGGCACATGGCGAGGTTCTGAGCGATATACATTTCA
>JAEDJL010000001.1 GCA_016296345.1 Bacteroidales bacterium
GGTGGCAATGCCATAGCTTTGTCGTCGTGGAGCATAATGTCGTCGGGAAGTTACAACAACAACGGAGATACTCCTGCTGCCTTCAATGCCAACGAACGAAGCCGCCTCGGTTGGCTCTCTTTGGACACCTTGAACCTTGCAGGGACTTATTCGCTGTATGCAATCACCGACTCCAATCGAGCTTACATCATTACAACCCCATACGAAGACGAGTACTTCATTTTGGAGAACAGAAGGCAGGCGTCTTGGGACGCTTACATTCCTGCAAGCGGAATGTTGATATACCACATCAAGAACACAGGAGATTATTGCATCAACTGCGACCCTGCCTTTCAAAGATGCGACATCGAGGAAGCCGATGCCAACGAAACCTTGGCAAGTGTGAGCCGAGATGTTTTCCCCTCACCGTTTTGTAACAACTTCTTTACCGACTATGCCGAGCCGAACAGCCGCCTTTGGAGCGGAGAACAGCTTGATAAACCGATAACCAATATCACAAGAGACACCATAAGCTCGGTTGTGAGCTTCGACTTTTTGCAGCCCGACAGCTCTGCATTTATCAAAACTCTCAATTCGGCAGAGTTTCTCTCGACAATATCGGTGCGATTGAAGGCATACGAATACTATGAGGGCTTGCACGACTATTCTCTAAAAGGATTTGCGATAGACACTCAAAGCAATTTTGCAACACAGAGCTTTGTTGCTGCAACAAGTGTGAGCAACGATACACTGATATGTGAGTTGAGTGGCTTGAACTACCTTACTACCTATTATTATAGGGCAGCCTACGTTGGCGAAACGGACACTGTTTATGGCACATCTTACTATTTCTCGACACGAGACGGACAACCAATCTTGAAAACAGAGCAGGCAAGCAACATAACGCTCAATTCGATGAGAGTAGGTGGCAAAAAACTTATCGAAGGCGACTATCCCGTGATAGAATACGGCATTTGCTATGACACAATGCCCGCTCCGACAATAGACAACAACCATATAAGTTTCCAAGGAGACTTTACGACCTTCTCAACCGAGATAAGCGGTTTGCAACAAGCCACAAAGTACTACTTTGTAACCTATTGCAAAACAATTTTGGGTACAAAGTATGCAACACAAGCCTATGCCACCACGCTCTATGTGCCGATAGAGAACAATGAGATTGCGGCAGAGATGTCGGGTTGCGAGGGAGATGTGTTCGGAACGATAACAGGCTCTCAGCCTTCGGCAGGTCAGGGTAACTTTACCTACCTTTGGCAGCAAAAAACGCAAGGCTCTTCATGGCAGGAGGCACAAAACGACAACACTTTCAAAGATTATGTGGTAGGAGAGTTGAATGAGCCGACTTCATTCAGGCGAATAGTGTTCTCATACGCCATTAAGGACACAAGCAACGTGATAAACGTCGAAGTAAAACAATCGAAGGGTGGCAAAATAAAAGCCAAAACAGACTGGTTAAGCTCCGAAACCGACACCCTTTCGCTTGTCAAAAACATAGGAACGATACTTTCGTGGCAACACTCTGCCGACAGCCTTTCGTGGAGCGGCATAAACGCTCCTGCCGACAGCTCGATAGCATACACTCCGGGCTTTTCGGACAGCGTATATCTCAGAGTGGCAGTGCAATTGGAGCAATGTCCGATTGCCTATTCGGAAGTCGCAAAGATATATGTGCAACATGATGTTTCCCTTGACGAGATTAAACCGGAAGAACTTTATGTTGTCTATCCTAATCCGGCGAGTGATTTTGTCAAGATAGACAATAAGCAAGGTAAAACGCAGTGTTGTTCGCTCTATGACGTTCAATCGAAAAAGCTCTTTGAGGACTGCTTCTCCTCAATGACCTATCTGTTGGACATTTCTTGCTATCCGAACGGAGTATATCTTATTAAGATAGAAGACAATCTGAGCAAAGAGACATACGTTATTAAGTTAGTAGTAAGCAGATATTAAAAATATCAATGTGATTTCAAATACCGAAACAACGACAAACCACGTTCTTAGAAAGAAAACAAAAAAACAAACAATAAACAATGAGAAAGAATTTACTAAAAACGATGATGCTTTTGTTGCTGATGGCAGTCGGCAGCGTGGCATTTGCCATTCCGGCAAAAAGAGAGGCTGTAACAATACGCCAGCCTAACGGTAAAATGCTTACTTTCGTCCTCGGAGGAGACGAAAGTGTGAATTGGGCAAAAACCATAGACCAATACACATTGGTGAGAAACCAAGAAGGCTTCTTCACTTACGGAATTTTGGACGAAAACGGCGACCTTGTTGCTTCAAAGTACTTGGCTGCAAACGCCAATGAACGTTCTGCCGATGAGATAGCATTTTTGGCTACACTGCCTGTCAATCTTTTCTATTCGGCACGACAAATCGAGCAGATGAAACTCACATCTCCTGCCGCAATGGTGTCGGACGACAGCAAGTATCCTTCATTGGGAACGGTGAAATTGTTGGTAATACTTGTAGGATTTAGCGATTTGCCTTTCACATACACCAATCAAGACTTTGTAAACCTTGTAAGCCAAGACAATTACAACGGAACAGGTTCGGTGAAAGACTATTACAGAGACAATTCCGACGGACAATTCATCATGGATATTGATGTTGCAGGACCATACACTCTTCCTAATCCGATGTCATACTATGGCGGCAATCAGGGAGGCTATCACGATGCAAACATAGCTTACTTTGTTTCGCACGCAATCAACGCCGCAGATGCCGATGTGAACTATGCCGACTATGACAACGACGGCGATAACAAGGTCGATGCCATTCATATCATCTTTGCAGGCACTCCCGAGTCTTCGACGGGAAATGCAAACGAGATTTGGCCGCACCGAAGCAATGTCGCTAACAGCATAATCAAAGACGGGGTGCGTTTCAGTGCTTACTCTTGCTCGGCAGAGAAGAGAAACTCCGTTGCAATGGACGGAATTGGAACAATATGCCATGAGTTTGGTCATGTGTTGGGATTTCCTGACTTTTACGACACCGACTATGAGGGTTCTGGCGGAAATTCTTACACTCCGGGCGACTGGGATTTGATGGCAAGCGGCTCTTATATGAACAACAGTGCAACACCTGTGGGATTGTCTGCAATGGAAAGGTGGATTGCAAATTGGTTTGACTTTGATACCCTTACCACAACAAGAGAAAATATTTACCTTCCTGCAATCAATTCGTTCGATACCACCGTTGCATACTACATTCCTTTGACAAACAACGAGGGATTTGTGGTCGAAAACAGAAAAAAGACCGAATGGGACAACTATCTTCCCGGCGAGGGAATGATGATATACCATTGCGATTGGAACAAAATCAACCCTTGGTTTACTTCGGGCAGCAACAATATCAACGTAAACCCTAACGACAGAGGTTATTTCGTGCGTCCTGCTTCGGGAGTCGATGCAGATGCAGAGTCAAACCGCGCCCCATTCCCGGGAGCTACCGGAAAAACTAACTTTACCGACGAAACAACGCCTGCTTCCACCCTCAAAAACGGAACATTGACCGGAAAACCGATAACAAACATACGTTTTGACAACGACAGTGTGATGAGGTTCAACTTCATGTCTGTTTTGCCGGCAGTAATCACCGACAGCGTAAGCTCATCTTCAATAACCTCCTTGTCAGCTTTGGTTTGGGGAAGCATAGTATATGAACCTGCTGCAACAGAAGATGCAATCACCGAAAGAGGAATTGTTTGGAGTTTGAGTGCAGAAGACCTTGACAACATGACAGAAGCAAACATCACCGTAGTTCCTTCAGATTCCACAGGAAGAGTGTTCTCTGCTTTGCTGACTTCCCTTTCTCCAAGCTCGACAATATACTTTAAGGCATACGCAACAAATGCCAACGGAACAGTATATGGACAACGTTCTCAGTTTACCACTGTCAGCGGTTTGGGAACAATAGTTACCAGAGTGGCAAGCAATGTGGGTAACAGCTCTGCAACGGTTGAAGCCAATTTGACATCGTTGGGCGACGGCGAATTTGTTGCCAAAGGATTTACCTTCACAACCGATGCAAACGAGAACCCCGATATTGACGGCAATATGGTATATGTTTCCACCGACTCCGAATTGGGAGCATTCACCTACACCATCGACACCCTTTCGGAAGGCGTGAGATACTATTACAGAGCATACCTTACCACAACCATAGGAACTGTCTATGGAATAAAGAGAAACTTCCAAACAACCTATCCTGCAATAGAAAACAACACCATAGGCTCAGACCAAGAGTTCTGTGCAGGAGGAACACCTGCCCTTTTGGTCGGAAGCGAACCAACGGGAGGAAGGGGCAACTTTACCTACCAATGGCAGGAGAAAAAGAAGACAGGAAGTTGGTACAATGCCACTCAGACATCAGACCAACGAGATTACCAACCCGAAAGTCTTGACGACAGCACATATTACCGCCGAATAGTAATCTCAAACGGACTAATCAGAGACACAAGTAACACTGTTTTGATGAACGTCTTGGTATCAAGAGGAGGCAAAATCACCAAAACAGTGGGCGACACAATCAATCTCGGAGCTACAACAGGCACACTCAAATTGCAATCCTACAGAGGAACGATATTGGATTGGGAACGCCAGATTGACAATCAGGCATGGGAAAGCATAGGCAACACAACAACAACCTATACCGAGACACCGCAAACCGAAGCAATGTATTCGTACAGAGCAAGAGTTCAACTCTCCACTTGTCCTGAGGACTATTCGACCGAAGTATCTATATATGTGAAAGACAACTCCTCGTTGCAAGATGTGGCAAACGACTTTACGTTTGAAGTCTCTCCAAACCCTGCAAGCTCATATCTTACAATCACCACACCGTTTGCCAATGCTCAAACAGTGAGAATAGTAAACACATTGGGTCAGGTGGTATATCAAGCAGATAACTGCAAGAGCGAAAACATGAGAATTGACCTTGGAGGATTTGACAACGGAACTTACTTCCTTACAGTGATTTCTGAAGGCAGACAATCGACAAAGCAAATAATCGTAAACAAATAAAAACACAAAGAAACAATGAACAAAGTAATCAACACACCCAAAGCACCAAAAGCCATAGGACCATACAGTCAGGCAATTTTGGCAGGAAACGGAATGTTGTTCATCTCGGGACAAATACCTGTAAATCCTGAAACAGGCAAAGTGCCTGAAACAATCACCGAACAAACAGAACAAGTCTTCAAGAACATAGAAGCAATATTGACCGAGGCAGGATACAGCTTCAAAGACGTTGTGAAGACCACTTGTTTGTTGAACTCTATGGACGACTTTGCAGCAATGAACGAAGTATATGCCAAATACTACAACGAAATGTTGCCTGCAAGAGCTGCATACGCAGTCGAGAAACTTCCTATGGGAGTTTTGGTCGAAATAGAAACCATTGCATACAAAGGATAGTCTTATCTATTGACTGATTATCAAGGTCGGTGAACTTCTCACCGACCTTTTTTTGTTCTTTTAGCCCTGCTCGGACTTTTTAGAACACTTGGGACACAACCCTTTTATCACATAGTTGAAACAGCGAGGACGAAAGCCGTCGGGAATATCGACCATGGGAACACTTACATTCTCCAAACAATAAGTCTCCTTGCAATGTTCACAATAGAAATGAGTGTGTTGGTCAGAAAGGTTGCAGTGCGTCAGGCTGTGGCACAGCTCATATTTTACCGAACGGCTGCCGTCTTCAATCGGGTGAACGACATCCTTTTCGGAAAATAGTCTGAGCGTTCTGAAAATGCTTGCCTTATCCAATGTGAAACCCGACAGCACTTCCAAATCGGCAAGACTGACAGGGTGCGAAGCCTTTATCAACTCTCTCAATACAAGGATACGATTGGACGTAGGCTTGACTTGTTTGGCATTCAAAATATGTTCTATCTCCGTATTATCCATAATCTGATTGTTTCGATAAAGTTTCTCCTATTTGACAACCCTTTTGCGGAAAAGATTACAAACTATCATACAAAGAATGCGACATTTGATAAAGCCGCAAGCAAAAATTGCAAACAAGTTGCATGAAATAACTCCTAATTTTGCACCGAATTAAAACAAAAAAACACACAGATATGAACAGAGAACAACGCATTATGCTTTCAAGGATTATCATCTCGGTGGTGATAACCGTCGGTTTGTTGATTGTCAATCCCCAAGGTTACATAAGATTGGCACTATATCTTGCACTCTATCTTTTTATCGGTTGCGACATATTAAAAGAAGCAGCCTGCGGAATAGTCAGAGGCAGGGTGTTTGACGAAAATTTCCTTATGGCGATTGCAACAGTGGGAGCTTTTGCTCTTGCCTTGTACGAAAGAAGTGGCGACTATTTGGAAGCTGTTGCAGTGATGCTCTTTTACCAAACAGGCGAATTTTTTCAAAGTTATGCCGTTGGAAAGAGCCGTCGCAACATTTCCGAACTGATGAATATTCGTCCCGATTATGCCAACATAGAGCAAGAAGGCAACATTGTCAAAGTTTCGCCCGAAGAGGTGGCAGTCGGTCAGACCATTATCGTACAACCCGGCGAAAAAGTGCCAATAGACGGAGTGGTTATTTCGGGAGAATCCTCTCTTGATACCTCAGCCCTCAGCGGAGAGTCCCTTCCCCAAGAAGTCAGAGCAGGCGATGAAATCATAAGTGGAAGCATCAACATTTCGGGAGTGCTGAACGTTCGCACCACAAGGGAGTTTGGCAATTCGACAGTCTCAAAAATCATGCACCTTGTGGAAGATTCGGCATCAAGAAAATCCAAGTCAGAAGACTTTATTGCCAAATTTGCCCGAGTATATACCCCTGCGGTATGTTGCGGAGCTTTGGCACTTGCACTGCTGCCGCCTTTGTTTCTCATTGTTTTTGCAGGAGAGGCATTGAGTTTTGCAACCTTTGGCTCGTGGGCTTATCGTGCCTTGGTCTTCCTTGTAATCAGCTGTCCTTGTGCCTTGGTTGTCAGCATACCATTGTCATTCTTTGCAGGAATCGGGGGTGCAAGCCGAAGCGGAGTGCTTGTCAAAGGAGCCAACATCTTGGAAACACTCTCCAAAGTCAAGACCGTAGTGTTTGACAAGACGGGAACTCTGACCAAGGGAGTGTTTGAAGTCATTGCCTGCCACAACTCAGAAGACCAAGACGCACTCTCGGAGAAAGAACGGCTGTTGGAATATGCAGCCCTTGCCGAGTGTTCCTCCTCTCACCCCATAGCCAAATCGCTGCAACAAGCATACGGACAAACTCTTGACAGAAGCCGCATCAGTCAAATCAAGGAAGTAAGCGGCAAAGGGATTATTGCCACCATTGACAATAAGTCGGTGGCAGTCGGGAATGATAAATTGATGACAGAGCAAGGCGTTATGCCATGTCAATGCAAGAAAGCAGGAACGATTGTTCACCTTTCTGTCGAGGGTAAATACCTCGGGCATATAGTATTGGGAGATGTGGTAAAGCCCGAAGCGGCAAAGGCAGTTTCAGACCTTCGCCGGTCGGGAATTACTCAGACTATCATGCTCACGGGAGACACAAAAGCAGTTGCCGAACAAACCGCCTCTGCACTCGGAATAGACCAAGTATATAGCCGGTTACTGCCTGCCGACAAGGTATCACAAATAGAACAAATCATCAACGCCCAAAAAGGAGACGCCAAGACAGCCTTTGTGGGAGACGGCATCAACGATGCACCCGTATTGTCCAGAGCCGACATAGGCATAGCAATGGGAGCAATGGGAAGCGATGCAGCCATAGAAGCGGCAGATGTGGTACTTATGGACGATGATCCGATGAAAATCGGCAAAGCAATACGCATATCACGAAAGTGCCTTCGCATTGTACGAGAAAACATCACCATGGCATTGGGAATAAAAGGCATCTGCATGATATTGGGCATTGCAGGCATTGTCAATATGTGGCTTGCGATTTTTGCAGACGTGGGAGTTATGATAATTGCCGTATTGAACGCTGTCAGAGCCATGTATGTAAGCAAAGTTTAGAACAGCCTTTCAGAAAAATAACTCGGCGTTTCATTTGACCAACTTGCCGATTTATTTTGCCAAAACGCCGATTTATTTCGCAAGCAAAAAAGGCGGTAGTGCTTTTTTTGCTTTTGGGGTATCGCATTTCAGTTTTCCGATAGAAATTTCTCCCGATTTTTGGGTAATTGTTGCCGCAATTCGGGTAATGGGTTTGGTGCGATTTGGTTGTAATTTTGCATCGAAATAAATCATAAGGGTGCATAAAGCATGAAAGCAGCCGAAAAAGCTTGTTCTGCAAGGCATCTGAAATGATTGAAAGAAGATGTGGTTATGAGAATTAAAAGTTTGATTACAATTATGGCACTATCAATCTCGATGAATGCACAAGCTCAGACAACAAGCTCTCAGCTTGCTGCAAAAGAAGAGCTTTGTTTGACAAAGGAGTGGGACAAGACGTTCCCAAAGAGTGATAAGGTGATACATGAGAAGGTTACCTTTGTAAATCGTTTTGGCATTACGCTTGCCGCCGACCTCTATCGCCCGAAAACTGCAAGCGAAAAGCTGCCTGCGTTGGCTGTGAGCGGTCCTTTCGGAGCTGTAAAGGAACAGGCGAGCGGACTTTATGCTCAACATTTGGCAGAAGAGGGTTTTGTTACTCTCGCCTTTGACCCTTCGTTTACGGGCGAGAGCGGAGGCAAACCGAGAAATATTGCATCGCCGGACATCAATACCGAGGATTTCTCTGCGGCAGTCGATTATCTTATTGGTCGGGAAGATGTTGCAGATGACAAGATTGGCATTGTGGGAATTTGTGGATTTGGAGGCTTTGCCGTCAATGCGGCTGCTATGGATACTCGTATCAAGGTTACTATTGCGGTTACTATGTATGACATCAGCCGTTGTACTGCCAACGGATACTATGATGAGGCAGATAATGCGGCAAGTCGCCGGCAGATGCGTAAGAGTTTGAATGCTCAACGCTCCTTGGATATTAAGAATGGCAGATATGAACGCACCATAATGAACCCCGAGCCGACAGATGACGCACCGCAATTTATGAAAGACTACTTTGACTACTATAAAACCCGACGTGGTTATCACCCTCGTTCAATCAATTCGGGGCAAGGTTGGAATGTAACTTCAAACTTGTCATTTCTCAATGCTCCCATACTTGCATACGCCGACGAGATAGAGAGTGCAGTATTGTTAGTTCACGGAGAGAAGGCTCATTCTCGCTATTTTAGCGAAGATACTTACAAGAAACTCCGAGGAGATAAGCGTTTGCTTATCGTTCCCGATGCTGTACATTGCGACCTCTATGACGGAGGAAAAGAAAATGTCATTCCGTGGGACGAGATTGTCAATTTTGTAAAACATTACTTGCAATAGGGAACAATGATATGAGCGTGAGGGTTTGAGATTATTTTTTGTAATTTTGGGCTTTCAAAACAATAAAACAAGGAAGGTGCAATGGAAGAGATATATTTGGACACCGTGCAACAATTTAACGAAAGATACGGATTTGAAACTCTCAATCCGCTTGTGAGCGTGGTGCGGTTTGACAAGCAGGTGCAGCCGACTGAATGCATAGTTCATTATAATATTTATGCTATTTTCCTGAAAGAGAACAAAGGCTGCAAGTTATCGTACGGACGAACAAAGTATGACTTTGACGAAATGACGGTTACCAACTTTGCTCCCGGGCAGAGAGTGCGTGTAGAGCCTGTTCCGGGAGTGCAAAATCCCAAGTGGACGGCTCTTGTCTTTCACCCCGATTTGCTTTCTCGCACATCTTTGGGCAAGAATATGGGACGTTACGAGTTTTTTTCCTACTCGAGCAACGAGGCTTTGCACCTCTCTGTAAGAGAGATAGAGATTTTCCGCAACGTACTCGACATGATAAAGCAAGAACTCTCACGTCCGATTGACAAACACAGCAAAGAACTCATAGTATCCAACATAGAACTGCTGCTCAATTATTGTCTTAGATTTTACGACCGCCAATTCGTTACACGCGGAGAGATAAATCATGCTGTTGTAAAGAAGTTTGAAACTCTTTTGAGGGAGTATATCGACACCAAAGCGACAGACTGTGGGCTTCCTACCGTGGCATATTTTGCCGACAAGTGCTGTCTGTCAAATGGTTACTTCGGAGAGCTTGTCAGAGTGGAGACAGGACGAACGGCAAAGGACTTTATTTCCGACTATCTTGTTGCATCGGCAAAACAACTGCTCAATGATGACAGTCTGACTGTGAGCATGGTCAGCCAACATCTCGGCTTTGAATATCCGCAACACTTTGTCCGTTTCTTCAAGGCTCGAACGGGTAAAACACCTACTCAATACAGAGCGGCTGTGTGAGCGTTTATTTCTGTGGTTTTGCAGAGAGGGTCATGACAATAGGGAAGTGGTCGCTGATGCCTCCCTGATATTTCATTCCGCGATAGGTCGAATAGGGGGTTATGAGCTTGTTCTTGGGATTGTCATCGACCAAAAAATCGTTTCTCATCACAAAGGCGTCTCCTTTGTCTTCGATATATTGGCAAAGATTGCTGCTTACGATAAATTGGTCGAAGCTCTGGTATTCTCCGTTATAGACATACGAGCCGGCTTTCTTCCTGTTGTTTTGCATAAGGTTGATTAGAAGAGGCTCTTTGCCCAAGGTGCGAAAGCCTTTGACTATTGCCTCGTCCCAAGGGTTGTCGTTCATGTCGCCCATTATGATAAAGTTCTCTTCGCCACGGGCTTTGAGTTGCTCGATATGGGAATAGATGCTGTCGAAGATGCTTCTTCTGAGGGCTTTCTTGGCATTGTGTTCTCGTCTTGAGGGAGCGTGAATGACGTAAAGGTTCACCGGTTTGTCTCCGAGCAGACCGCAAACGTACAATACGTCTCGCGTACGTTCGCTTTCGTCTTTGCAGTCGGGTGTTATCTTGTAATGCTCTTTCGGTTTGAAGCGTGAGGGATTGTAAACAAGGGCTACGTCTATTCCTCTGAGGTCTTTCGAGTCGTAATGGATATATTGGTAGTTTGCCTTGCGAAGCGACGTGCCTCTGCACAAGTCTTCCAACACTCGGTCGCTCTCTACTTCACATAGTCCGATGATTGAGGGAAACAAACCCTCGCCTGCTGCAATGTATGTCTTTGCCAAAAGGTTGTATTTCTTCTTGTAACGCTCAAAAGTCCAATGTTTCTTACCCTCGGAGGTGAAGTCGTTGTCTTGGGTGAGGGTGTCATTTGTGGGATAGAAGAAATTCTCGCAGTTATGAAAGATGATGATGTCTTTTTGTGCCATTACGATATTGGGAAGCATACAAAAGAGCAGTGCAAGTCTCTTTGCACGGCTTGTTTTGGCAGCTTTGGCTTTCGGCATTTGCTTTTTCATTGTCTTCAAACAAGCAAAAGCACCATCGCCGTCTTGTTTGCGGTGGTGCTTTTGGGTTAGTTGTTATCTTGTCAAGGGATTATCCTTTGTAGAAAGGCATCTTTACAACAACTGCTTTCAAGAGTTTCTCTCTTACTTTGATGTATATTTCGGTGTCTTTCTTGCTGAAAGCTGTTTGAACATGAGCTGTTCCTATTGCCACTCCGCATGAAGGAGATTGAGTTCCCGAACATACCTTTCCTATTACGTTGCCGTCTTTGTCGCATACCTGATAGCCTTGACGCGGAATGCCGCGGTCAATCATTTGGAAGCCGACCAACTTCTTGCTTACGCCGTTTGCTTTTTGTTGTTCCAAACGTTCTCTGTCGATAAAGTTGTTTCCGTCGGTGAACTTGGTAAGCCAGTTCAATCCTGCTTCGATTGGAGAAGTCTCGTCGTCAATCTCGTGTCCGTATAGGCAGAATCCCATTTCCAAACGCAAGGTATCGCGGCAGCCCAAGCCGGCAGGTTTTATTCCAAACTCTTTTCCTGCTTCAAACACAGCGTCCCAAATCTTGTCGGCGTCTTTCTTGTCGAAGTAAATCTCACATCCGCCTGCTCCTGTGTAACCTGTGGTCGATAGGAGAACGTTTTCAACTCCTGCAAAGGTCAAGAACTTGAATGTATAGTACTCCATGTCTTCTATTGTAGTGTCTGTGAGCTTTTGCATAGCCTTCAAAGCCAATGGTCCTTGAACTGCCAACTGTCCATAGTGGTCGCTCTCGTTTGTAAACTCGGTTCCGACTTTCAATCCCATCTCTTCTGCAATTTTACTCATCCAATTCCAGTCCTTTTCGATGTTTGCAGCGTTTGGAACCATGAAGTACTCTTGTTCTGACACTCTGTAAACCAACATATCATCGACTATACCGCCTTTGCCGTTTGGAAGAACGGTGTAGAGTACCTTTCCGTCAAACAAGGTTGCTATATCGTTTGAGGTGCAACGTTGAACAAATTCAAAGGCTTTTGGTCCTTTTGCTCTGAACTCGCCCATGTGAGAAACGTCAAACACTCCTACTGCATTTCTTACGTTGTTATGCTCGATTACCAAGCCTTCGTATGAAATCGGCATATTAAATCCGGCAAATTCTGCCATCTTTGCACCTAAATCTATGTGCTTTTGTGTGAATGGTGTTGTCTTCATTCTTATGTATTTTTTTGTTAAACAATATCTCTTTTTTCGCTTTCTTGTACTTTGAGCTTGCAAAATTAGTGAATTTCTTCGGCTTGGTCAAAGTTTTTGAGCGTTAAGTTTTCGCCGTCCCACTCTGCAAAGGGCTTTTTGTCGCTCCATTGTCCTGTATTGATGTATCGACAATGGTTTTTCAGCTCTTTGTCGCAGCAAAGGTGTCGGTGTCCGAAGATAAAGAAATCTGTGTGTTGTGATTGTAAGGATTGAAGGCAGTATTGGTACATTGGTTCGTTTTGTCCGCGGTCTTGGCTGTCGCTCTTGTGGTGGGAGTGTCGGCTTTGTTTGCTCCAATGTGTTCCTATCGCCATTGCCCAACGAGGGTGGAGCGAAGCGAAGAGCTTGATGCAGATTTTGTTTTTGAATATGGCGTTGAGGATTTTGTATTTGGTGTCGCTTTTGTCCAATCCGTCGCCGTGTCCCACAAAGAATTGCTTTCCGTCTCTTTCAAAGCGGAGAGCTTGGCGGTGAAGCACAAATCCGAGTTCTTTCTCAAAGTAATCTCTCTGCCAAAGGTCGTGATTGCCACAAAAGAAGTGTATCTTGCAACCTGCATCGCTCATCTGTGCCAACTTTCCGAGAAATCGCACATATCCTTTGGGAACAACATATCTGTACTCGAACCAAAAATCGAACACATCGCCCAAAAGGTAAATCTCTTCGGCACTGCTTTCTATGCTTTCCAACCAACAGACTGCTTGTTTCTCTCTTTCAAGGCTGGTTTGGCTGTCGGGAGAGCCGAAATGGAAGTCGCTTACAAAGTAAATCTTATTTTTACTCTTGTTGTGCAAGGTGTTCATTCTGCTGTTGTTGCTTTTGTTCGATGAAGTTCTTCAAAATGAGTGTGTGTTGATTGTTTGGCAGGGTTTTGTTCAGCCCTTCGAGAACTTCTTTGTACATCGAAAGGTCGCTGCGGTAGTCAAACAGCGGTCTGCCTTCAAAGGTACGATAGAGGGCAATGAGAGTTGTCAGAGAGCCACTGTGTTTGCGTATGAAATCTTCGCTGTATGCCACTTCCTGAGCATGAATTTCGTTGAGCCTTTGCAGAAAGACGTGCTTGACAGAGTCTAAATTGTCGATGTTGTTTACTTTCAGATAGTCGCTCATTGCTTTGAGTGTCTGCCTTATTTGAGAGGTGTGATTGTTCATTTGTTTCAACAATTCGGATTCTGCCGAGCCGCTTATCGAATAAGAACCCGAAAAGTCGGCAGCAGTACTTTTGATTTGGATTTGTTCTTTCACCTTGGGGCAAAGGGTGATGTAGTCATCTTTGTAGCTTAGTGAGTAGAGCGTAGGCTCGCTCATTTTGACCAAATGGGAGAAATTGCCTTTCTTGTCCAAGGCTATGGTGTCCGCAGGGGTAAATCCTGTTTTTCCAATTTCGCTCAAAATGATGTAGGGGCTGTCTGCTCCCTGTATTGTGCCGCTTATGGCAAACGAAGTTTCGTCGGGTGTTTTGGTTTTGCTGCAACCGAAAGCCAAAAGTGCGATTGCAATGGTTAAAATCTGTTTTGAGAGTTTGCTCATATCTTCTTGTTTGTTTGTTGCATTTTGATAAAATCGGCAATGACCAATGCAGACATTGCTTCGACCACCACGCCTGCCCGAAGCACGGGAGCAATGTCGTGTCTGCCTTTGTTTTCTATGGTGTGCAGGCGGTTGTCATGGTCTTTGCAAATCATGGTTCGGATACTTGCCGCAGGCTTGAAGCCTGTTTTGAAAACGATTTGTTCTCCGTTTGAAATGCCGCCTTGAATGCCTCCGCTGTGATTGGTCAGAGTACCTCCGCCTTCTTTCCAATGGTCTATGTCCTGACTGCCAAAGCGTTTGCAGCTTTCCAATCCGTCGCCAATTTCAAAGCTCTTTGCCGAAGGAATGCTCATCTGTGCGTATGCCAAGGCTGCCGAGAGCTTTGCAAACACAGGCTCGCCCAATCCCGCAGGTACATTGTCAATCGTGCAGCTGATTATGCCGCCAAGGCTGTCTCCCTTTGCAAGTGCTTCTTGCAGCTTGTCTTCTGCCTGCTTGCCACAGGCGGTATAGTCAATTCCTCCGACTTGTTCTATCTTTGAAGTGATGTTTATGTCGAACTCTTTGAGGAATAGTTTTGCCAATGCACCGGCAACCACTCTTGCGGCGGTCTCTCGTGCCGAGGCTCTTCCGCCTCCCGAAGAGGCATTCAGCCCATACTTACAATAGTATGTATAGTCGCCGTGCGAGGGTCTGAAAAGATTGTTCAGATTTGAGTAGTCAGTTTTTTTGACATTGGTATTCTTGATGACAAACGCCAAGGGAGTTCCCAAAGTGATGCCGTTTTCCAATCCGCACAAAAATTGAGGGCAATCCTCTTCTGCTCTCGGGGTGGAGTATCGGCTTTGTGGTCGTCGGCGGTCAAGTTCGCTTTCGATAAAGTCAAAATCCAACTTGATGCCCGAGGGAAATCCTTCGACAACACCCCCTATGGCATCGGAATGACTTTCTCCGAAGCTCGTAAACACAAACAACCTGCCAAAAGAATTGCCTGACATATCTTCAAACCCAATAATCAGTTTGCAAAATTACCGATAAAGTGCCAATTTTTGCTATTTTATTTGTGATTTTTTGCAATATGTCTGCACTTTTTGTTTCAAAAGCAGGTGAGTTTGCAAGATGTGTTTGTGGCAAAAGGGCGTTTTAGAAAAATAGGACGGCGATTTATTCTTCTGAAACGCCGTCTTGGCAAATTATTTCGCCGTTTTATTAGTATCTGATTGTCAGTTTGTAAGATGTTTTCAGAGTTTGCGTTTTAGGATTTTCTCCACTTCCGAATTGAAAAGGGCATTGTAGCCTTGGTGGGAGAAGCATATCTTGCCTTTCTTGTCAATTATGAATATGGTGGGATAGGAATACACAAGGTAGCTTTCTTCTATCGTTCGTCTCTTTGCCGAGCAGAGGTTGAAGCTGAGCTTTTTCAGTTCGGCAAAACGTCGGAGTTCAAAGTTGGATTGTTCTTTGTCTATGGGATTTATGGCGATTATTTCCAAGCCTTTGTCTTTGTAGTTGTGGTAAAGCCTTTCCAAGTCGTCCAACATATCCATGCAGGGAGGGCAGTTGTTGTAGTAGAAGGCGACAAGCAGCACTTTGTCGTACATTTGCCGAGTGTTGAGAGTTTCGCCGTTGTAGTTTTGAATGCTGAATGTTTCTGCCGTCTTGCCGTAAGCAAAGGTGCTTTGTTCTATTTCTTGTTTTTCCCATTGCTTTTTCAGAGCTGAGTAGGACATATATTTGATATTGCCCGGTGTTTCGTCTTTTGAGAGTTGGAAACGGTTGATGGGAAATGCAACATCGGGCGTAAATTTCGTAAATGTGATGTTGTTTTTCACTGTGTCGGCATGAGTGCTGTCGTAGGTGGTGATAAGCATTGTTTGTTTGGCAAGAGGATAAAATGTTGTGGTGTCTATGATGTATGTTTCAAAGAGTTGTTGTTTCTTGTCGGGATTTGACACTATGCAGAAGCGTTTGCATACTTTGTCGCCTGTCATTGTGTCGGCAAGAAGGCTGATAGTTTTTGTCTTATCTTTGATATTGAAAGGCTTATCGGTGATAAGGTAGGGGTGAAGGGTCGTAAAGTCTATCTTTTGTAAGAAAATGTCTTTGTCTTCCTGCTCGTATTGTTCTGCAACCGAGGCTTCGGTGTCGATATGTGTAAATGTTTTTTGGTCATAGACTTGTTTGAGAAAAGTCTGTGAGGCGTACTGTTGTTCCAAGTTGAACATTGCCAAGCGGTTTTTGATTTTTCCGCGTTTGAAACTGACTTTTTGAGTGAATTTTCGTGTCTTTTGGTTGATTGTCATTTCGATTTCGCTCTCGTAGTATGCCGAAGCGGTCTGTCGGGAGGCATTGTTGCATTGTTGCAACAGCTCTTTGAGCGATTGAGCGTTGCAATCGATTGCAAATAACAATGTGAGGATTATCAAAATAGGTGTTTTTTTCATCTTGTGTCGGTCTTTCGTGTTTGTAAAAAAGGGGAATTCGACCCTCGAACTCCCCTTGTATAACGAAATTTTTGTGTTTCTATTTTCCGACAGCAGCTTGTGCAGCAGCCAATCTTGCAACAGGCACTCTGAAAGGCGAGCAAGAAACGTAGTTCATGCCTGCATTGAAGAAAAATTCTACCGATGCAGGGTCGCCGCCATGCTCTCCGCACACTCCGACTTTGAGGTTAGGCTTGGTCGAACGACCTTTCTCGACGCCAAGTTTTACCAACTGTCCGACGCCTTCTTGATCCAATGTTTGGAATGGGTCGTTTGGCAAAATCTTCTTGTCTTGGTATTCGTGAATAATGGCGTTTACATCGTCTCTTGAGAAGCCGAAAGTCATCTGTGTCAAGTCATTTGTTCCGAAAGAGAAGAAATCGGCAACTGTTGCAATCTCATTTGCAACCAATGTGGCACGAGGTATTTCTATCATCGTTCCGTACATATAGTTTATCTTAGTTCCTTCTTGTGCCTCGACCTCTGCATGAACGCGATCGCAGATTTCTTTTTGGTGTTTCAACTCTGTAACCGACACAGTCAAAGGTACCATGATTTCCAAGCGTGGGTCCATGCCTTCTTTTCTCAATTCAGCCTCTGCTTCAAACAATGCACGGAACTGAGTTTCGGTAATCTCGGGATAAATGATGCCGAGACGAACACCTCTTAGTCCCATCATCGGATTGACTTCTTCCAAGCCATCAATTCTTTCTTGTAATTTTTCAGTGTCTATGCAAAGCTCTTTTGCAAGAAGGGCAACCTTGTCTTCGGTGTGAGGAACAAATTCGTGCAAAGGAGGGTCTATCAAACGGAATGTAACAGGCTTTTTGTCCATTACCTTCATTGTTCCCTTGACCGACCTTTTTATATGAGAGTGAAGCTCATTCAACCATTTCTTTCTTTCTTCTGTCGAGCCGGAAAGTATCATCTTTCTCAAAATTGCAAGAGGTTCTTCGGAGTTTTTGCCGTAGAACATGTGTTCTATCCTGAACAATCCTATTCCTTCTGCACCAAAATCCAACGCTTGCTGAGCATCTTCGGGTGTGTCGGCATTTGTTCTCACTCCCATGGTACGATACTTATCCACAATCTGCATGAATTGTTTGAAAAGTGGGTTTTCGGTTGCGTTAATCATCGCAACTTTTTCGCTATATACCAATCCCTTTGTTCCGTTCAAGCTTAGCAAATCGCCTTCCTTGAAAGTCTTGTCGCCAATGGTGATTGTCTTGCTTTCCATGTTGATTTGCAATTCGCCACAGCCCACAATGCAACATTTTCCCCAGCCTCTTGCAACCAAGGCAGCGTGAGATGTCATACCGCCGCGGGCAGTCAAGATACCGTTTGCAGCTCTCATTCCCTCAACGTCCTCAGGGTTTGTTTCTTCTCTTACTAAAACGTTGGCAATTCCTGCTTTCTCCAATCTCATTGCCTCTTCGCTTGTAAGGGCAATAACTCCCACTGCACCGCCGGGACCTGCCGGAAGACCCTTTGCAACAATCGGGTGTTTCTTTTCGTCTTCTGCATCTAAGATTGGGTGCAACAATTCGTCAAGTTGGGCAGGCGATACTCTGCGAATAACTTCTTTTTCGTCAATCATTCCTTCTGACAACATATCCATTGCCATTGTCAAAGCAGCAACGCCTGTACGCTTGCCAACTCGGCACTGCAACATATACAATGTTCCATCTTGAATAGTGAACTCAATATCCAACATATCGTGGAAGTTCTTCTCCAAAATGTTTCTTATTTCGCAGAGTTCCTTATAGGTTTGCGGCATCTTCTCTTGCATGGAAGGAAGATTTTTATTCTGCTCATTCTTTGTCTCATCGTTGAGTGGGTTTGGTGTTCTGATACCTGCAACCACGTCTTCGCCCTGTGCATTTATCAACCACTCGCCATAGAAGAGGTTCTCGCCTGTTGCAGGGTTACGAGTGAACGCAACACCGGTAGCAGAGTTCTCTCCCGTATTACCAAACGCCATTGCCTGAACGTTTACAGCCGTTCCCCAATCGTCAGGTATGCCTTCAATTCTTCGATAAGAAACAGCCTTCTTTCCGTTCCAAGATTTGAATACGGCTTTTATGCCGCCCTCCAACTGTTTTGCCGCATCGTCAGGGAAATCTACTCCCAATTTTTCTTTGATTGTGGCTTTGAATGTCTCTGCAAGGCATTGCAAGTCTTCGGCAGTTAAATCTGTATCCGATTTATAAGACTTTGAACGCTTGTATTCGTCCAATATGTCGTCCAATACCTTTCTTATTCCAACGCCATCAACAGGCTCTATTCCTTCTGCTTTTTCCATTACGACGTCTGCGTACATCATTATAAGACGTCTGTAAGAATCGTAAACAAAACGAGGATTGTTAGTCTTCTTTATAAGACCCGGTATAGTCTGAGAGCAAAGACCGATGTTCAAAACAGTGTCCATCATGCCCGGCATCGATTTCCTTGCACCCGAACGGCAAGACACCAACATACAGTTGTCCTTGTCGCCATACTTTGTACCCATTGCACTCTCTGCCTTACGCATTCCTTCCCACACTTGCTCCATTAAACCACTTGGTAACTCACAAGCGTTGTCGTAATAGTCGGTACAACATTCTGTTGTGATTGTAAAACCTGCAGGAACAGGAAGTCCCAAAAGACACATCTCAGCCAAATTGGCTCCCTTGCCACCCAACAAATTCTTCATGTCCGCTTTACCTTCTGCAGTCTTACCACCAAAGGTATAAACATACTTTTTTGTCATCGTATCTAATCAAATTAGTGAATAATATATTGAATAAAACTTGTCAAAAAACTCTCTGTTTCGTCTCGGTTGAGCTTCCCGAATTGTCAGTTGCTGCTCCGAAACGGCAGTGCAAAGATACAAAAAAAATGGATTTTCGCAAAATTGCATTATTTTTGCCTTTTGGAACGGGTGAAACTCAATCGCTTGCCGCCTTGTGCCGCTACATATTCTATTGCTCCTATGGTAGGCGGGTCGGGTCGCAAGTTACCATATATATCATAAGGAACAATGTAGCTCCATGCCCCGTTGCCGGCAGCAATCGCCACAGAACCTTCGCCAACGCTCACATCACCCTCCGAAGCAGCCCTGAACCTCGGGTCGGAGAACAAACAATTTGCAAAAACATTGGTTTGAGAAGCATATTTCTTTGTCTTGACAATGCAGTTCTCAAAATATTTTTGACTGTATCCTCCTTCCAACAAATCAAACTCCACTTCTTCTTCGGCAAGACTTCCATATATGATACAATTATGGAAAGAGGCTTGTTCAACAGGGCGATATTGTATGTTGTCATTAACATCCAAATAATAATCATTGAGAAGCAGTGTCGGCTTTGTCCTTGTGGAGTACTGCCAATAGTTGGCAAAAGTGCAGTGAACGAAGTTATAGTTTCCGCCCATGGTCAATGCAACTGCATAATTGCCGCAATTTTGAACGATGAGGTTCTGTGCGTCAAGTGTTGCACCTCTTGAATACAAGCCGACGTATGAACAATTCTCCACAACGGTATTTCTCATTGTCAGAGTGGGAGAGGAGCTGACGCAGGTATCGACCAAAATTCCGATTATGTTGTTTTTTATCACCACATTCTCCAAAACATTGTCTTTGCAGCCTGCAATAAATCTCACGCAGCCCCATTGACCGGCAGCATTCGCATATTGGGCATCTTTTCTCATGCTTGTGAAGGTAACAGGTGAGGCAATGTCTCCTGTGGCATTGAGAGTACCTCCGGTATATACCCAAAACTCCGAATTTTTGTCAAGATGTATCATAGTGCCTGCCGAAAGGTTGAGGGTGAAAGCCGAATCGACAACGCAAGTTCCGAGAATTACATGAGGTTTGTCGCTTTTCCAGCTTATCTCGCTTCCGTTTTCCACATATCCTGCCGTCTCTCCGCCCTCATTGACAAGCGAATACCATATAGTATCATAGCCGCTTGGCGAGGAGGAATTTACACTTAGCAAAAAGTGTGTGGGTTTGTGATAATAGGCATCTTGTCCGTAAGCCTGCAAAACCACACTTTGCGTCTTGCCATTGAAGGAAAACAAAATCTCATCTTCAATCAGCAGCGGATTTGATTGGTTATTGGGATTTAGTTCGACCTTCACAAATATATATAAGCTGTCTTTTGCTCCTATCTCCACATCTTTTGCGACCAAGTCGGTCGCTCCGTCAATGTTGAGACGGAAAAAACTTGCCGAACCCTCCCTCAGGCTTATTCTGTCAATCTTTATCGGTTTGCTTTCGTTGTTATACACCATAAGGGTCTTGGTAACCGAACTCATGGTGGTGAAAATGGTATCGAAACATACCGTATCGTTGCCAAATTTCAGCTCAACTCCATTGCCGTCTGCATAGTCTTCTTCTCTGACGCAGCCCGAGAGCAAAATGCCCGCAAGGTTCACAATGGCAAAAGCCGCAAGCAAAGTCCGAAAGTAGTTCACCGGCAATCTATTTTATCTCAATCAAAACATATTTACGGTTTCCCATGCCGAGCGATTGGGCATAATCCAACTGGCTCAGTCCGCTTTTTCCGCTCTCTTTGAGGAACGGGTCGTTGCATTTGTGTTTCTCGGCAACCAAGTCAAAAGATGCTTGGTCGATGGCAACAATGTCTTTGGAGGCAAGCATTCCTATGTCGCCACAAAAAGGCTCCGGCGCTCTCGAAGAGCAATCGCACGAAGCAGATATGTTAGCCAATACATTGATAAACACCATTGGTTTTGTTTTCCAAGCAACGTAGGCATACTCTACAAGTCTCTCCATAAAGGTGCTTCCTTGCAGTTCGACCTGACTTGGAGAAAACAGCTTCAACGGACACTCTGCAATACATTTTGCACAACCTATGCACTTGGAAGTGTCGATGTGAATGCCGCCTTCAAGGCTCAGTGCAGCCGCAGGGCAGTTGCGAACGCAGTTTGCACAACCCACACATTTCTCGGGAGAGTTTATTTGAGGATAATCGCTTGCGTGTTGAGCCATCTTTCCTCCCGGCGAAGCAAATCCCATTGCAAGATTTTTTATCGCTCCCCCGAAACCTGCCGAACCATGACCTTTGAAGTGGGTATAGATGATATAGTTGTCATAATCCATGAAATGTTTGCCCAACTTGACGCTCTTGTAGTGTTTCAAGCCCATGTTTGTTGTCGGAATGTCAATTTCGCCCTCGCTGTCCAAGATGTCAATCGGAGCAAAGGTGAAACCATGTTCGGCGGCAAGAGCCAAATGTCTGTCGGTATATCGTCTTTCGCCGACATAAAGCACATTGGTCTCTACCCAAGTGGCATTTGTCTTTTTCATCAGCGGTCTTGTGAGTTCGGGATTGAGGAAATTCTTGTTTCCTTTTTCGCCAAAGTGCAGCTTCACGCCGATTTTGCCTTTTGGTTCTTCGCCCAAAGCCTCATAAAGTTTCAAAACATTCTCGGGAGTGATTTCTTTGATAAAGTAAACGACAGAAACGTCTTTTTGTCCGTGGTAATCCTTTTGGTCTATCCTTTGAGCCTTTGAGCCAATGCAGGCAAAAGCCAAAAGGCAGAGCAACATTGTTATCTTTTTCATCTTAAAAAGCTGTTGTTAATTATTCAATTTGTTTCAAAAAAGTCCCGATTGTCCCAAATCGGGAGTGCAAAGTTATGACTTTTTTCAAACATACAAAAGCAACAATCGGGCTTTTTGCAGGTTCAAAACCCGCAAGCGAATTTCAAATGCTCCGATTTGCAATTTTCAAAGCAGATAAAGGCTGCAAACTGTAAGGAGTATAATTGATATATAAGACTTGTTTTCTGTCGGCTTTGGTGATTTTCTTTCTGTTTGTTTAACATTTGAGGGAATTTAAGCTCCCGACAGAGCGATTTTTTTTGGCGGAGCATCACTTCTGATTGAAAAAATCGAAAAAACAGGCTTTGAGAAAACGGCTTGTTTTTATGCAATTACGAAAATAAAACGGCGTTTGGCTGAAATAAGTCGCCGATTTGGCAAAATAAAACGCCGATTTGGTGAAATAAAAAGGCGATTTGCGGAGAATAAAAGCTGCTTTTGTCGAAAAAAAGTGCCACTTTTTACCCTGAAAAGTCCGACTTTTTACCCAAAAAAGTGTGTCTTTTTTGTTTTGCATCTCGGCTTTGGCAACAAAAAGATGAACTTTTGCAACAAAAATCTCCATTTTTTGCTCAAAATACATCGGGAATTGCTCCTGCGATTGCTTTTAACAATCGGTGAAGCTCAGATGTTAAATCGGGGAATTGATTTTTATTCGTTCCGGCAGGGGGAACTCTTATTGAAAAACCTCCTTTGCAAGATGTGGAACATTCTTCTTTATTTTTGTTTCGGGAGGACGTTTTGCCAATAGAAAGTTCGCTGTTTTTGCGTTTTCATATTTTATTTATATCTTTGCACTTGGTTTGGAGCATTGGTCAAAAGGAGAAAATGTTCTGCCACAAAGAAAAAACAAAGAGGGTATGCACATCGCAATAGCAGGGAACATAGGTAGCGGAAAGACTACATTGACAGAAATGTTGGCACGTCATTTCAAGTGGACTGCCATATACGAACAAATAGACGACAATCCATACATAGCCAACTTTTATGAGGATATGAGGCGTTGGTCTTTCAATTTGCAGATATACTTTCTGCACAAAAGATTTAAGCATGTCATCGATGTGAGAAACTGTTATAAAAACACGGTTCAGGACAGGACTCTTTACGAAGACGCTTATATTTTTGCACCCAACCTTCATGCCATGGGGCTTCTCAACACTCGCGATTACGAAACCTATCTTGCACTCTTTGAATTGCTGAACTCTTTTATCAAACCGCCCGATTTGCTTCTCTATCTCAAAGCCTCTGTTCCCACCTTGGTAAGTCAGATTGCCAAACGAGGAAGAGAATACGAAAGTAGCATAAGGCTCGATTACATAACCTCGCTTAACGAACGTTATGACACTTGGATAGAAAAATATGAGGGTAACAAGCTCATTTTGAATATCGATGAGCTAAACATTATCGACAGCAAGGAAGATTTCGGAAAGATTGTTTCGATGATAGAAGCAGAAACCAACGGATTGTTCAAATGAAAAAGATTGCTATAATACCTGCACGCTATGCCAGCAGCCGATTTCCTGCAAAGCCCTTGGCTCTTTTGAGAGGCAAACCGATGGTTATGTGGGTTTATGATGCGGTTGCAGCTTCGGGATTGTTTGACAAAGTTGTGGTGGCAACCGATGACGAAAGGATAGTCGATGCAGTCAGTTCTTTGGGAGGAAAGGCAATGATGACTTCAAGCAGTCTTAGTTGCGGGACAAAGCGATGTGAAGCAGTGTTGTCGGCATTGGAGGCAGAAGGAGAGCAATTTGATTTGGTGGTAAACGTTCAGGGAGACGAGCCTCTTGTAGATGCGTCGCAGCTTTCGGCAGTCGTTTCCTTGTTTGAGGACAAGGATTGCCAAATTGCCACTCTTGCAAAGAAAATAACCAAGATTGAAGAGCTGCAAAACCCAAATTGTGTAAAGGTTGTTTGGTCTCAAAACAGAGCAATCTACTTTTCGAGAAACATAATCCCATACCAGAGAGGCAGAGATGAGAGCGAATACCTTCAATACCATATATATTATAAGCACATAGGATTGTATGCTTACAGAAGCAGCGTTCTGCACAAGATTGTGGCTTTGGAAACTTCCCCATTGGAGAAAGCCGAGAGCTTGGAGCAGTTGTGTTGGTTGGAAAACGGTTATCGGATTGCCATAACCGAGACTGACTTTGAGAGCATAGGCGTCGATACACCCGAAGATTTGCAAAGAGTAAACGAAATGTTGGATAAACAATAAAATATAGAAGAATGAACGTAGCAGTCGATTTATTTGAATTTTTGCACAGCCAAGACAGAGCCGAATTGCCGGGATTGGGAACATTCGTTGTTCGTCGGCAGTCGGCAACAATATCTCCCCTCACAGGGACAATAGAACCCCCTTGCCGCAGTCTTGCTTTCAAACAAGAAGAAAGCGGAGACATGACTTTTGTAAGAAGCATGGCAGAAAAGGAATTTATATCCGAGCAGACAGCTCTTGTATGGATTAAACAATATACCCAATCGGTAAAAGAGAAATTGGACTCGGGACAAAAATGTAAGATAGGTTCGTTGGGCGAATTGTCGAAAGACTTTTCGGGAACTTACGTTTTTGTGCCTCAGGTGCAAAATCTGTTGGACGATGCTTTCGCTTTTACAACTTTGAAAAACGTAAAAACTTTCGATACAGAAGAAAAAATCGAACCACTTCGCACAAGAGAACCGCTTGAAGACCTTCCGCAAGAGCCTCTTTCGGACTTGCCAAAAGAACAAGACCTTCCGCAAGAGATTGTTGAAGAACCAAAAGAACAACAGCTCCCCGAAGAAGAACTTCCGCACGAAACAGTTTCTCATACCGAAGCCGTGGTTGCAGAGGAGCTTGAAACACCAGAGCCTGAACAAGAAGTAAAAGAAGAACTGCAAGTAGATACAACTCCCGAGCAAGAGGCAGAACTTCAACCAATAGAAAAAGAAGTCGAGATTGAGGACATAACTCCGCAAAGTCAAAGCGTGAGAGAACAAGCTCAGGCAATAATAGACGAAAACAAACGCCAAAAAGAGCAGGAGGAAGAACGCCGCCACTTGGAAAAGCAAGAAAACAAACGACGCAAGAAAGCAAAGAAACGTCGTAAGAGAATACTTATCATAGTGTTGAGTATATTGCTCTTCTTGTTGATTTGCTGTGGAGGATTTGTGCTTGCGTTCTACTTTAATGCACTTCCCGACAAACCATTCTTGAAACCCATAACCGAAAAACTTGCTTACTACATAACACCTCAGGCAAAGCCGGTGAAACTTGCAGCCCCTGCTGTCGAAACTCCTGCTTTGGAAGAAGTGATTGCCGAAAGCGAAACAACAGAAGAAGAGATTGTTGAGGTGCAGGAGGAAGTTGTTGAACCGGCAAAGCCGCAAAAGTCGCAGACAAGCCCTGCAAACACTGCCAAAAAGCAAGTTGCAAAGAAGACAGAGAAGAAAGAAAATACCGCAACCCCTGCTCCAAAGCCTGCAAGCGAAGACAATTCGCCTGTTGTGGTACAAAACTATTCCAAGTTGGGATTTGACGTAATCGGAGGTTCGTTTACCAACAAGGCAAATGCCGAACGACTTGCCCGTAAAGCCAAAAGCCTCGGTTATGACAGCTATGTATTGAGCAAAGTCAAGAGCGGAACACCTATTTACTACGTCAGCTATGGCTCACGTCGCACATTGAAAGAAGCAAACGACCTTATGGCAAAGATGACCGAGAGTTTGGGCGGCGAATATTACGTTATAAGCAGATAGAACGACACAAGGGATAATGATAAGGATAGAAGAATATCCCTACAGCTACCATACACTTTCCAACGGCATAAGGTTGGTTCACCGATATACCCCTTCGGCAGTTTCTCATTGCGGTCTGACAATTGGAGTCGGCTCTCGCGACGAGAAACAAGCCGAAAACGGAACTGCACACTTCGTGGAACATTGCTTGTTTAAGGGAACAAAGAAACGAAAGGGCTTTCAAATTCTCGGTTGCATCGACGGAGTGGGCGGAGAACTTAATGCGTTTACCACAAAGGAAGAAACCTGCGTTTATGGTCTCTATTTGCAACAATATCACGAGAGATTTCTCGACCTTTTGGCAGACATAGTGTTCCATTCTGACTTTCCCTCCCACGGAGTTGAGAAAGAAAAAGAGGTAATCCTTGATGAGATAAACTCCTATTTGGACACTCCTTCGGAGCAAATCTACGATGATTTTGAGCAAATGCTGTTTGGCAACAATGGTTTGGGACGTCTCATTCTCGGAACACCCGAAAGGGTGGAGCAAATGAGCAGCGAAAAACTCAGAGCTTTCGTTTCAAATAACTATACTACCGACAATATGGTGCTTTCTGCCATTACCTCCACTCCGAGCGACAAGTGGTTTGCCCTTTGTGAGAAATTCTTTGGGTCAGAACCTGCAAGCCGAAAAACACATCGCCGAATTTCTCCACGCACTTACACACCCAGAACACTCACTCTCGAAAGAGATACCTACCAGTCTCATATCATTGTCGGCAATCGGGCATACTCTTATCGAAGTCCTCAAAAGGTTGCATTCTCTCTTCTGAACAACATATTGGGAAGCGGAGCTATGAACTCATATCTTAATATGCACATAAGAGAACGCTATGGCTTTACTTACGCTATTGAATCTGCCTACACGGCATACTATGACAGCGGAGTGTTCTCGGTATATGCTTCGACAGATAAAAGACATACTGCAAAAACAACAGACCTTATCAAAAGGGAACTTGAAAACATGATACTCAAACCTCTTTGCAACAAAAGCCTTGCCCGATTTAAGAACCAGTTAATAGGACAGCTTGTCGTGAATGCAGACCAAAATCAAACAGAAATGCTTGCCATGGGAAAAACTCTTCTCAATTTCGGACAGATTACCCCTTTGAAAGAAGTGTGCAGGCAGGTTGAGCAAGTCTCTTGCAGTCAGATTACAGAGGTTGCCCGAGAGATTTTTGCACCCGAGCGTCTCTCTGTCATACAATATGGATAGAAAGATGCGAAATCTGCCTTTTGAAAAAATGTTATCGGTATATAAACAATTAAAATATGCAATTAGAGAGCCAAAATTTGGGGAGAATAGGAAAAAAGCCCTAAATTTGCAAAATTAAAGTAAATTTCAAACAAATAAAGCGAATAAACAGATGAAAAAAAAGTTAGTTAGTTTTGTGGTTATGGCGATTGCCTTTACCGCAACCTTTGCCAAAAATGTCCCTTCGCCAGATGAGGGAATGTGGTTGCCGATGTTCTTCAAGCAACTCAACTATTCGACAATGCAAAAGATGGGTTTGCGTCTCACAGCCGAGGAATTGTACGATTTTAACCACTCTTCGGTAAAAGATGCTATCGTTCAGATGGGCAATTTCTGCACAGGAGAAATCGTATCCGACAAGGGACTGATGTTTACCAACCATCACTGCGGCTATGATGCCATTGCAAGTGCCTCAACCGTCGAACACGACTATTTGACCAACGGTTTCTGGGCATATTCCATGGAAGAAGAAATCCCAATCCCCGGATTGTATGTCTCATTTCTCGTAAGAATGGACGATGTTACCAAAGACGTTTTGAAAGAACACATAAACGACGCACAAAAGTCCAAGTACGCCGACGAAATTCAAAAGAACATAGCCGAATTGCAAGAAAAATTCAGCGAGAACGGTCGTTACAGAGTAGAAATAAAACCTTTCTTTGAAGGATTAGAGTACTATATGTTCATATATGAGGTATTTACCGACGTGAGACTTGTTGGCGCTCCACCTTCATCAATAGGCAAATACGGCGGAGACACAGACAACTGGATGTGGCCTCGTCATACGGGAGACTTTTCAATATTCAGAGTATATGCTTCAAAAGACAATACTCCGGCAGACTATTCCAAGGACAACGTTCCTTACAAACCAAAACACTTTTTACCGATAAGTATCAAGGGAGTGGAGAAAGACGACTTTACAATGATATGGGGCTACCCCGGAACGACACAACGATACATGACTTCTTACGAAGTGAAAAACACAATCGAGATTGACGACCCTTCATGTATCGCAGCAGGAGAGGCACTCTTGCCTGTAATGAAATCGATGATGGATAAGGACAACGCAGTCCGCCTTAAATATGCCTCAGACTACGCTTCATACATGAATTTGTGGAAAAACAAAAAAGGAGAGTTGAGAGGATTGAAACGCTTGGACGTTTACGGCAAGAAGAAAGCCATAGAAGACCGCTTGGCAGAGTGGATTGAGCAAGACGACAGCCGCAAGGAGCGTTACGGAACGCTTTTGTCAGACTTGCAATCTTGCTATCAAGCCATTGCCGCTTCGCCTGCAACCAAGTATTCTTGGTATGGCAACTTGGGATTGACCACAAGCAAAACCGCACTTACCGCTTTCAGGGTTTATATGACCCTTCTTCAAGTGGAAGATATGATGAAAGAGGACAAGGAAATGGCAGAGCTAGCAAAGGGAGCCATAATTCAGGAGATGTCAGACGTCTTCGCATCTACCGACCCTGCAACAGAAAAGCAAATGTTCAAGGCACTCTGCAATCTTCTTTACTCAATCCCTGTTGAAGAAGGCAGACCTGCGGGCTTGACAGCTTTGTTTGACGACAAATACAAAGGAAACATAGACAAATTTGTTGAAGACGCATTTGCAAAGTCAGCCTTTGCAAACGAGAAAAACTTCAACAAATTTATGTCTAAGCCGAATACCAAAAAGTTAGACAAAGACTTGATTGCAAAAGTTGCCATGATGACCTTCCAAATGCTTGTTGCGACAACCGAAGAAGCCACAATAGCCGAAGAAAAGTTGGAAGACACAAGAGCATTGTTTGTCGAAGCACTAAGAGCAATGGACCCTTCATTGGTTCAATATCCCGATGCAAACTTCACAATGAGAGTAACATACGGACAAGTCTTGGATTACTATCCTGCCGACGCTGTTCACTACGACTATGTTACCACTATTGACGGCTTGATGGAAAAAGAAGACCCTTCAAACGACGAGTTCATCGTTCCAAGCAAGCTCAAAGAACTCTACAACAACAAAGACTACGGACAATATGCCGATAAGGACGGACGATTGATAACCTGCTTCCTTTCAAACAACGACATCACGGGAGGAAACTCGGGAAGCCCTATACTTAACGCCGACGGACACCTTATAGGACTTGCATTTGATGGCAATTGGGAGGCAATGAGCGGCGACATAGCCTTTGAACCCGAATTGCAAAGAACAATCAATGTAGATGCTCGCTATGTTCTATTTATAATAGACAAGTATGCAGGAGCAAAGAACCTTATTGACGAATTGACAATCATTAAATAAAAAACAGAAAACTTGATGAAACTGACAAACGACAAAGAAAAAGTAAGCTACATTATCGGCGAAGACATAGGAGCTTCCCTTTTGAGAGAAGGATACGACTTAGATGTAGAGATAATGCTCGCAGCAATCAGAGCAGCAGCCGAAAACAAAAGCGAGAACCTCCTTTCGGAACAGGAGAAGAACGAAGTGATGATGCGTTGGCAACAAGAAGTGCAAGCCAAAAAGCAAGCCCAAATGGCAGAACAAGCCAAGGGAGCAAAGAAAGAAGGAGCTGCCTTCCTTGCACAAAACCGCAACAATCCGGGAGTGTTTGAAACTCCGAGCGGACTTCAATACCAAGTGATAAAAGGAGCAGAGGGAAGAAAACCAAAAGCAACCGACACCGTTCATGTCCACTATCACGGAACTCTTTTGAACGGCAGTGTTTTCGATTCTTCTGTTCAGAGAGGCGAACCAATCTCTTTCCCGCTCAATCAGGTCATTGCAGGTTGGACAGAGGGCTTGCAGCTTATGAGCATAGGCAGCAAGTACAAGTTCTTTATCCCTTCGGAACTTGCATACGGCGATCAGGCAGTCGGAACAATCCCTGCAGGAAGCACACTCGTGTTTGAAGTGGAACTATTGGACATAAAGTAAACACCAAATTGAACTATTGGATTTACAGCATCGAAGAATGCGAGAAAGCCTTTGGCGTTCAAAGCTCGCTGAACAGGGCAAAACAAGTCTCGATGCTTGCAAAACAACAGTTGATAGCTCAATTACAACAAGAAGGTTTGTCTTTCGATACGACCATTGCGGTTGGTGAGAAAGGCAAACCTTTCTTTCTTTACAATCAAGGGCTGCATTTCTCCATTTCTCACACCAAAGACCATATCGCCATTGCAATCGGCTCTCGTCCTGTGGGCATCGACATCGAACACCGGCGAACCTGCAAGCCCGAAGTGGTCAGACGCTTCTTCCACCCGGACGAATACGCCTTTATCGACAGCCTTATGCCCGAACAACAAGCCGAAGCCTTCACCCGATTGTGGACAATGAAAGAAGCCGCCGTCAAGTGTACAGGCACAGGCATAGCAGGAGAATTTGACCAATTCTCAATCCTCCCTGCCAAAGCAGGACAACAACCCGACTATACCGAGCTGACAATACAAGGCAAAGCTCCATACCCCACACTAAACCTCAGCTCTCACTACATCGAAAAGCACACACTCTACCTTGCCAGCTGCACTCTCTGATGCAGATTTGCCAACAAACTAACTCTCTGAAAGTCTTGCCGCTACAAAACGCCATTTCAGTCAAATAAAACGCCGAGTTATTTTTCTCAAACGCCGTTTCATTTGACCAAAACGCCCTTTTGTCAAACAGCTTTTGCAAACCGAGAATTTGGTATTTCTCAAAAAATTGTATCTTTGCCAAATGATTGTCGATAAGACGGCTTATGAGTTCATTTTTGCCGAAAGTCGATGAAAGCATATTAGTAAAGGTTGTAACAAATTTTGAAAACAGGAAAATGATAACTCGATTTTGTGCCTCTGATTTTACAGTATTTTCCAATTCGGAGGTGAGATTTTCGCCCCAAATAAACATCTTCATAGGAGAAAACGGCACCGGCAAAACTCATCTGATGAAAGCAGTTTATTCTGCCTGCTGTCTGATTAACAAAAAGATAGATACGCCTTTCGATATGAAGATTAACTCTGTCTTTACACCCGACAGCATAGGACGATTGGTCAGAAGAAGCGTCGGAAGAGGCTCGGGCAGCATTTCCATTTACCGAAAAGACGAAGGAGAAGCAAACGAACGTTCGATAAGTTTGGAATTGACCACTCTGAACAAGGCAACCGTAAAACAAAAGGCTTGGCAGATTGACAAAGATGTTGAAGCTGTTTTCATACCTGTGAAAGATATGTTGGCAAACGCCCCGGGCTTTCGCTCCTTGTTTAGTCAGAAGAAATTGTCATACGAAGAGGTTTACCTCGATGTGATAGACAAAGCCTTTCTTCCTGCACCCAAAGGAAAGCCTGCCCCCGAAAGGAAAAAACTTTTGGACATACTCAACAAAGCAATGTCGGGCAAGGTTATCACAAAGAACGAAACATTTTATATAAAGAACAGAAACGGAGAGTTGGAGTTTCCTCTGCTTGCCGAAGGATTTAGAAAATTGGGATTGTTGTACCGTCTTATTCAAAACGAAACACTGACACACGGTTCTATGTTGTTTTGGGACGAACCCGAAGCGAACCTTAATCCCAAGCTATCGAAAGCAGTGGTGGAAATTCTCATAGAATTATCACGCATGGGAGTTCAAATATTTGTTGCAACTCACGATTATGTTTTGCTCAAAGAGTTTGACTTGGCAGCAAAAGAAGAAGATGAAGTGTTGTACCATGCTTTGTTTCGCAACAACTATGGCGAATTGCAACACCAATCGACAACCGACATCGGCAAACTTGCTCAAAACTCTATTGATGACACCTTTTCGAGAATTTTGGACGACGAAATACAAAAAGGACTTGCCGAACTATGAAACTATTGCTTGAAGAAGAAAAATTTGAGTTTGATTTCCCGAAAGCGAAAGCATTATACAAATTTGACGAAAGGGACATCAATTCTCCGAACTACCACTCTGCACCAATGAAAGCAGTCGATGTTGTTGCAGAATTTGACAGGTTTCAGCTGTGGATAGAAATCAAGGAGTTTCCACCCCATAGCATCAAAGCCATGCAGCACACCAAAAGCACCGAAGCAGACAAACAGCCAAAATATAACAAGGCACATTTGACCGAAAACCTAAAATACAAATTCAGAGACACCTTTCTCTACCGTCTTTGTGAGGATAAAGCAACCAAAACCATTGTCTATATTTGCCTTACAAACTTTGACGATGCACTCAACAGCTATTTTCGCAAGGAATTGCAAAATCAAATCCCTGCAGGGCAAGTATCCAGAAACTCAGATAAACATTTGATTGCCAAAAGTCAGGTATATGTAGTAAACAAAGAAGCATGGAAGCGAAACTTTGCCGAAAAGTTTGGCACTTGCAGCAAAACAGCCTGAACGCAATCGCAAAAACACTTCATTCGTTTCAAATTGCGATGACTTCTTAAAGACAAACCGAGAATTTGTTCTCATGTTTTGAGAGTGTTATTGCTTCTGTATAGATTGGTTAAAGCTCGTAAGATGCAGCGGTTTTGTCTTTCGATTTGATACATAAGTTTGAAAAAAGTAAGAATGTTATGCTGTGATAAAAATAAAGTGGTATCTTTGCAAAACGCAAGGGTGATTGAAACGGTGACAGTTGCTCTTTTGTTTTGTAAGTTTCTACCGATAGTTTTAATTAAAGCTCGTACAATCGAGTAAAAAGTGAATTATTAACATTCTAAATTTATCAAAGACATGAAAAAATTGCAATTTGTCATCATTGCAGTGCTATTTGCTTGGGGAGTAAATGCACAGGGTAGTTTCAAGAAGCACAATTACGGACTTGAAGCAAACTTCGGACACATTCCGTACCACAATACCATTAACTTCGTAGCAGAATGGAATTTGATTGGTGTAGAGAGCCAAAACGTTTGGGACGTATCTCTGAAATATGAGTACAGATTTAACAAAAGATTTTCTTTATCATTGTCGGCAGGTTATATGCAGCAGGTTATGGGAATGAGAGAAAATATTCCTTACTCTGTCGATATGACCCAAGGAGACAAATGCTTCACACTCAGAGTGCAACATTTGAATATTCCTCTTGTTGCAAACTATCGACTTCCGATAACATCCGATGCAAATATTCTTTTGGGTGCAGGCTTCAATGCTTCGTTGGCTTTGAAACAAGAATATGAGCTATCCGACCAACCTTCAACTTTAACCTTGGTGTCAAAACCTTTTGACTTGGATTTTGTTGCAAAAGCAGGCTTGGAAGTCGAAAGCAAACACAGAGTGCAGTTTAACGCAACCCTATACCAACCGATGATTGGCAATATCAATTATCGCCTTCTCGGTTTTGACGTCCTCACAACAAACAGCAAGGAATGGGTTCCGAGATTGATGTTCGGTGTTTCTGTGTTCTTCTAAGCACAATTCAAGAGTTTTCAGTAATACAACAAAACATAACTCAAACAAAAAAGCGAGCAGACATTCAGTCCGCCCGCTTTTTGTGTTGTTATTGACAAAATAAATCGTCAAAGAAAGCCTTTTTGATAGGATTTTGGCTCTAAGTGGTCAAATTAGTATAGATAAAGCCAAAATGATAGCAAGTAAAGTGGCTTCATCTATGCCAAAAACGATAGATGAAGCCACTTTGCTGAATTGCTATTGCTCTTTCAAGCTGTGTTTTCTTCCCAAATCGCCTGCTCTTTGAGGTACTTTGTCGGTATGTTTTGAGCGAATAGCCACATCACAATCTTGAATGAGTTATGAATGTCGCTATATTTTTCTCGAAAAATTGAGAAATAGTGAAAAATACGTTGGAATTATAAGAATTTTGTATCTTTGCAGTCAGGTAAACCATTAAAAGAAAGGAGACAATAACAACAGGAGAACAAGAGAAAATCAAAGAGTATTAAATTTCAACGACATATAATAGCGTTTTTGCTTATAATTGGTTGCGTGAAACCTCGAAACTTTCATCAAATTATCCAAAAAGTAAGCAGTAAACGCTCACGATTGCTATCGTGGGCTTTACTTATTTGGATAATTGGGTATTTCGAGGACCTCATGCAACCATAAGGAAAAGACCCACGCTTTTTTATGTCCTCTGTAAAGAGAAAAAATCAAATCAACAACAGCCTCGGGTCGGGCAAAAAAAGAAATTAGTAATCAAGAACCGATGTGTCGATGGTATATAACCGACAAGTAAAACAATGAAAAGTAATATGTTTAAGGCAGTAAGTCTAATTGTCTGTTTGATTTTGGGATTAAACACAGTGAAATCTCAAACCGATGTTTCCATTCACTTTGGCGGAGCATTTCCTTTGGGTGCTTTCGGAGACCAAAAGTTGGATTTTGACCGGGGACTATTCGATATATCTTGGGGAGGAGAGAAGAACACAGACAAAGCAGGGGCAGGACTTGGAGCAAATGTGGGACTTAAATTAAAATTCAACACTCCCTCTTTGTTGCAAGGCTTGGGCATCATAGCAACTGCTGATGTCTTTTTCAATCCTTCAAACTCTGAAGTAAAGGATTGTATGGAAGATATGTTTGAGGCGGCAAGAACAAGTGATTACTCCCACTATGACTATGAATACACCGCACCTTCGTATATCAATATTCCTATTATGGTCGGAATGAATTACCAAACGCAGGTTGCCGACAAGGTATCTTTGTTTGCAGAAGCCGCAGTTGGTGTAAATATTGGTAAGACAACAGACCTTCATACTTTTCAAGAAGTAGAAGGAACAATAGAGCAGTATAACCCTTACTATGATTGGTATGATTATTATGACTGTTCTGTAGAAAGTAATTCCACTTGGACATTTGAAACTACCACAAGCCTTGCTTTTCAAGTGGGTGCAGGACTAATGCTTTCGGACAAATTCAGCATAGGACTTCACTATTATTCATTGGGTTCTCAAAAGGTTAAAGGAGAAAACAAATGGAAGATGGCTACAACTATAGAAGGAGATACTGACTATGATTATGGTAGAGATAAATTCAAGTATGGTTCTATAAAACCGGCGATGTTTACACTCAGATTGGGCTTACACTTTTAGCAATTAAACAAATTCAACAACAAAGAGGCGTTTCACCCAAATTGAAACGCCTCTTCTTTTATTTCTTTCTATCAAACTGATTACTCTATTCGTCGTTCCCAGACTTCGAAGCGGTAGTTTACTGCTTCTTTTGGGTCGTAGAGCATTGGCGAAAGGCGTGTTTGATGCCATATTGTGCTGTCTGTTTCGGGGAAAGAGACGTCTCCTTGGTAGGGTTTGAAGAGTTGGGTGATGTAGAGGCTGTGGCAGTGTGGCAAAAGTTGGGCATAGAGGCTTGCTCCGCCAATGCAGAACACTTCTTCGTCAGCTAAGGCAGACAAAGCCTGCTCCACATCGGGGAATACTTCAGCTCCATGTGCCACATAGTCTTTTTGGCTTGTTATCACTATGTTTCGGCGATTTTTGAGGGGCTTGAAAGGCAGGCTCTCCCACGTTTTCCGTCCCATGAGGACGGTTTTGCCGAGCGTGATACGCTTAAAATACTTCAAATCTTCGGACAAGTGCCATAAAAGGCTGTTATCCTTGCCTATGATGTCGTTTGAGGCTTTTGCAACTATCAGGTTAATCATACCGCAACCTCCGCTTTTATGTGTGGGTGGCAGATGTAGTTCTCTATCTTGATGTCTTCATATTTGAAGTCGGCGATGTCTTTGACCGAAGGGTTGAGAGAGAGCGTCGGAAGGTCGTATGGCTTGCGTGAGAGCTGCTCTCGGGCTTGTGATATGTGGTTTAGGTACAGGTGAGTGTCGCCTGTGGTTTGTATAAACTCGCCTGCTTCAAGTCCGCAGACCTGTGCAATCATCTGAGTGAGCAATGCGTATGAGGCAATGTTGAATGGAACTCCCAAAAAGACGTCTGCACTTCTCTGATAGAGCTGACAAGAGAGCTTGTTGTTCGCAACATAAAACTGAAAGATGATATGACAAGGCGGAAGTGCCATTTGGTCAATCTCTCCCACGTTCCAAGCACTGACCAAGAGGCGTCTCGAATCGGGGTTTGTCTTGATTTGCTCAATCACCTGCCCGATTTGGTCAATCACTTTGCCGTCTTTGGTTTCCCATGCACGCCATTGTTTGCCGTAAATAGGACCGAGGTCTCCGTTTTCGTCTGCCCACTCGTCCCAAATCGTTACTTTGTTGTCGTGAAGGTAGGAAATGTTGGTTTCTCCCCTCAAAAACCACAACAATTCGTAGATTATGCTTCGTGTATGCAGCTTCTTGGTGGTAAGAAGCGGGAAACCCTTCTGCAAATCGAACCTCATCTGATGACCGAATACCGAAAGAGTTCCAGTTCCTGTCCTGTCGCTTTTCTCAACTCCGTTTTCCAAGATGCGTTGCAGCAAGTCTAAATACTGTTTCATGATTTCGGTCTTGGTTATTTTTGTAGTTGTATGAGGTCTTTGCCGATGTCTCGTCTCAAAGTCTTGCCTTCAAATTGTATCTTCTCGGCTTGAGCATAGCATTTGGCGAGTGCCTCCTGCATAGTCTTGCCAAAGCAGCTCACAGCTATCACTCTGCCGCCTGCGGTCAGTATGTTGCCGTTTTCGTCTGCCTTTGTGCCGGCATGGAATAGCATACAGTCGGTGCAATCGCTCATTCCGCTCATCAGTTTTCCCTTTTCATAACTCTCGGGGTAACCTTTGCTGACAAGCATCACCGTTGTACAATAGTCGTGGTTGATTTTGAGAGAGTATTTGTCCAATTCTCTTTTGCCCACAAGGTCAAAGGCTTCGACCAAGTCGCTCTCTATTCTCGGCATGACGCTTTCGGTTTCGGGGTCTCCCATTCTTACATTATATTCTATGACGTATGGGTCGCCGCTTACGTTCATCAATCCTATGAAAATGAAACCTCTGTAATCCAAGTTCTCTTTTTGCAATCCTTCTATGGTAGGTCGGATTATTCTTCGCTCGACTTTTTGCATGAAGTCTTGGTCTGCAAATACCACAGGCGAGACACTGCCCATTCCTCCGGTGTTCAGACCTGTGTCTTGTTCGCCAATGCGTTTGTAATCTTTGGCTTCGGGAAGCACGATGTAGTGTTTGCCATCGGTAAGCACAAAGACGCTGCACTCGATGCCGTCAAGGAACTCTTCAATCACCACCTTGTCGCCTGCATGACCAAACTTGGCTTGAGAAAGCATGGCTTCCAATTCTCTCTCTGCCTCTTGTATCGAGGGTAAAATGACAACTCCCTTGCCTGCCGCCAAGCCGTCGGCTTTCAGAACGTAAGGAGGATTGAGGGTTTTGAGGAATTGTTTTGCCTCTTCCAAGTCTTGTTTTCCGAAAGTCTGATAGCGTGCAGTTGGAATGGAGTAACGCGACATAAATTCCTTCGCAAAATCCTTGCTGCCTTCCAACATTGCGGCTTGCTTGCTCGGTCCTATGACATTGATATGAGCAGTCCTTTCATCGTTTGCAAAGCTGTCTGCAATGCCATCGACCAATGGTTGCTCGTTTCCTACAACCAACATATCTATCTCCTTTTTGCAGGCAAAGTCTTTGATGCTTTCAAAGTCGCTTCCTATGCTTACGCACTCTCCAATCTCCCTCATGCCGGCATTTGCAGGCGAAATATACAGCTGACTGCACAATCTGCTTTGCTTTATCTTGCTCGCCATTGCGTGTTCTCTCGCTCCCGAGCCTAATAGTAAAATTCTCATAGTATGTTTATTCGTTTCTGATTATCAATTTAACTTTTTACTCTTGCTCTTCTCTCACAAAGGTGAAGTTCATCTGCTTTTTGAACAAATCGACGCTCACAATCTTGATTTTGACAGGCATTCCGATTTGGTAAATCTTGCCCGAAGTCTTGCCGACCAAGCGAAAATTGTCTTCATCAAGCACATAGAAGTCGTCGTTTATGTCTCTCATCGGCACTAATCCCTCACATTTGCTTTCGTCAAGCATGACATAAACGCCCCACTTGCTCACTCCCGAAATCGTTCCCACAAATTCTTGTCCTATCTTGTCGGAAAGATATTCAGCTTGCTTGAACTTGACAGACGCTCTCTCGGCATCGGCAGCCTTTTTCTCCATATTGGAGCAGTGTTCGCACCTTTGCTCAAACACTTCCTTATCAACCGACGGCTTATTGTCCAAATATCGTTCCAAAAGTCGGTGAACCATCACATCGGGATAACGTCTGATTGGAGACGTAAAGTGTGTATAGTATGGAAATCCCAAGCCATAGTGTCCTATGTTGTCGCAAGAGTAGAACGCCTTGCTCATTGTGCGAAGTGCAATCATGTTTATCATCGTTTCTTCGCCCTTTCCCGATATTTGTTCAAAGAGTTTGTTGAAGCTCTTGGTGAGTGAACTCCTTGTCTTGTCGTTCAGGTTGTAGCCCAACTTGCCCACAAAGTCCTTAAACACCTCGAGCTTTTCTTTGTTCGGCTCATCGTGAACCCTGTATACGAAAGTCTTGGCTTGACTTTTGACCTTGGCTTTGCCGATGTGGGCTGCAACTTGTCGGTTTGCCAACAACATAAACTCTTCTATCAACCAGTTGGCTTCCTTGCTCTCTTTGAGATATACACCTATCGGTTTGGCATTCTCGTCCAAGTGAAACTTGACCTCGATGCTCTCAAAGTTGATTGCACCTGCCCTGAAACGTCTCTTTCTCATCTGTTCTGCCAAAGCCCATAGCGACAAAATCTCATCACAGCAGTCTCCGCTGTTTGTTTCTATCACTTGCTGAGCCTGTTCGTAAGAAAAACGACGGTCGGAACGAATAACCGTCTTGCCAAACCACTCGTTCACCACCTCGGCTTTGTCATTCATCTCAAACACTGCCGAAAAAGCAAACTTGTCTTCGTCCTGTCGGAGAGAGCAAACACCGTTGCAGAGTTTTTCGGGCAACATCGGTATCGTCCTATCGACAAGATACACCGACGTAGCCCTTCGATAGGCTTCTTCATTCAAGGCTGTGTTTTCCCTTACGTAATAAGAGACGTCTGCAATATGCACTCCGACTTCCACATTGCCGTTTGGCAGGCGGCGAAACGACAAAGCATCATCAAAATCCTTTGCATCGGCAGGGTCAATGGTGAATGTGGTTACAGGACGGAAGTCCCGACGTTTTGCAACCTCGTCTTGCGGAAGTTCGAGTGGGATTTGCTCAGCCTCTTTCTCCACCTGCTCCGGAAAGAAGAGCGGAAAGTCAAACTCGGAGAGAATTGACTGCATCTCCACATCGTTTTCGCCCGGACGACCAAGCACTTTCACAACCCTTCCGAAAGGATTGTTGGCATTTTGCGGCCAATCGGTAATCTCCACCAAAGCCTTGTCGCCGTCTTTTGCCCCTTGCAACTCATTTATGTCTAAAAAAATATCCACAGGCATCGAACTGCTGTCGCAAACAAGGAAAGCAAACTTGCCATGCTTCTGAACGATACCCACAAAAGACGTCTTGGCTCTTTGCAATATCTCTACAATCTGTCCTTCACGCTTTCTTTTCTTTCGTTGAGGGAAGAGATAAACCTTCACTCTGTCGCCATTGAGAGCGTGATTGGTGTTATTCATATTTATATATACGTCCTCGCCACCCTCATCGCACAACACATAAGCCTTGCCCGTCTGTTTCATGTCCACAGTTCCCACAACATAATGAGCAGGCAGTGCATTGTTTGTGATATATTTTGGATTGAGCTTGTATTTACCTCGTTCTATCTCGTTGATTATCTCATCTTCTGCCATCGACTGCAAGTGATTTTTAATCATCTCCTTGCTTCCTCGGTCCGTGATACCCAAACGAGACGACACCTGCTTGAAATTCAATGGTAAAAGAGGATTGGAGGCAAACACTTTGAGAATAGAGGTGGCAATAGCCGACATATCTTTTTTCGATTTCATGACTTGATACATTTTATCCTGAACAACAGTGCAAAGATAGCAAAATCCCCACAGTTGAATATGAATTATATGTGAAGTTTTTCGCAAACCTGATTATATGTTCGGTATTTTGCCAACGTTTTATTACGGCGTTGATTTAGTGTTTTCAATACTCTGATTTACAGAAGTTTCTTTTGGGGGATTTTGAAAGGGCGTTTCGTCGAGATAAAACGCCGTTTTGTCTGACTGAAAGGGCGTTTTGGAAAAATAAATCGGCGTTTTGTTATTGCTTGATTTTCAAGTTGTTTTATTGGAATGCAAAACTCTTGTGCAGAAGGCTTGGTTTTGTGTTTTCCAAGGGTGTTTGCTGCTTGTCGATTGCTTGATTGCAAAAAGGAATGGGTATTCTATCGGAGCGAAGTGAACAAAAAGTGCCGACAGGTGGAAATTGTCGGCACTTGCGGACTGAATGAAACATTAAGGTTATTTCAAATTACTTGTCTTTCTTCTCGTTGTTCTCTTCGGTTTTGCCGTCTTCTACCTTTTCCAAAAAGGTATCAACAAACTTGTTTTCAATCTTTTTGTAAGTGGAAACAACTGCGTCTTCGACAGCTTGATAACCTGAAACAACACCATTCTCTATTGCTTTGTAGCCTTTTTGAACGTTTTCTCCGACTTTTCCTGTTTTTAATTTGTATTCGCTCATGATTGTGTCTGTTTTTGAATTTTCTTTGGTTGGATTACTTTCTGTTTTAACTGTTTGAGCTTGCAAACCTGCCAATGGCAGACAAGCCAAAATAAATAACAACTGTTTTTTGATTTCTTTCATGATATAATGTATTTATGGGTTATGTTTTCAAAATCTGTATCCCAAACCGATGCTTGCCTGATGCTCAGTCAATTTGCCGTTGTCGTTCATTGCCGAATTGAAGAAGGCATATCGGTAGTTCAGATTGATTTGTAATCCACAGCCGAACTCGACTCCCAAGAGCATTCCTGCTCCCAAGTTCCAACGACTTAAAGTGAAGTATTCGTTATTCTTGTCGTAGAGGTTTGCATCGCCAATTTTGGCACTCAATCCTGCACTTCCCCAAGGACCTACTCCCAAATAGAATATGGTGTTTTTGCAGTGTACTTCGGGCATGAAGTAAAAAGGAACCATTATTCCGAAGCCGGAGCATTTCTCTTCAACCGAATTGTATGTGAGCGAAGAGCGATTTTGTTGCAGCAAAACTTCTGCCTGTATGGCAAAATTCTTTGTGAATGTACGCTTGAGGGTAACGCCTGCATTTTCTCCTATTCCCAAGTTCCAATCTGTTACTCCCCGCACTCCTTTCTCTTGCATAAAGCTGCCGTTCAACTCCGCTTTAATTCCGATTGTGAGCGACTTTGGCTTTTCGTTCTCGTTTTGTGCGTGTGCATACAAGCCCATCGCTGCCATGATAATTACAATGAATGTTTTCTTCATAGTTGTTTGTTTTGTTGAATTGATAATTTGTTAATTACTAATTGTGAACATTATGTTCTGTTTTCCGTTTGCAAAAGTACTATGAATACATATCAGGAGTGTAGATAATAAGTCTATAAAAATAGCTTTAATTTCGCTTTTGGCTAAAAAAAGGCGAGTTTTAATCGATTTTTGTATTTTGCGAACTAATTTGATTTGTATCTTTGCACAAAAAACAATTGATGAAAAGAGGAATATCTTATATAGAGCTGAAGGAAGTATTTGCCAAATTGGCACCTCAAAGCATGGAAATAGAAAACGAGGTTCTTTTGATTGATAATGCCGAATTGTTAAATTCGAGCAAAGAACCATATAGAACGGATTACACAACTACCTTGATTTATTTTGAGGGTGAGACTACTTTTTGGGTCAATATGAAAGAGTATCACGCCAAGGCTCCGTGCATGGTTACCTTTTTGAGCGACCAAATCTTGTGTACTCAAAACAGTGAGGGCGATATTGTTTGCAAATGCATCATTTGTTCAAAGCATTTCACAGAGTCTCTTTTCGGAAACAGCAATAGCAAATTGCAGTTGTTTCATTCGATACATCAAAATCCCGTGATAGAGTTGAAAAAGTCCGATTTGCATATTTTCAGTATGTATTTCAAGGTCTTGAAATCGATAGCCGACACACCGGAAAATCCTTACAGGTTGGAAATAATCAAACATCTTACTCTGTCTTTGTATTATGGTTATACCCACGGGCTTCACCAAGAGAGTGAAAAGGGCAAACTGAGCAGGAAAGAGGAGATAAGCAGTGAGTTTGTCTCTTTGTTGAGAGATAATTTCATAACTCACCGAGATGTTTCTTTCTATGCCGACAAGCTTTGCGTGTCTGCAAAGTATCTTTCAAAGGTTATCAAGGAGACCTTGGGCAAAACACCTTCGGAATTGGTATATGACTATGTGCTTACAGAGAGCAAGGTGTTGCTTTCTTCGACAGACATGACCATACAGCAGATTGCATACGAGTTGAACTTCGAGACCTTGGATTTGTTTGGCAAGTTCTTCAAGCGTCTTGCAGGTTGTTCGCCGCGAGAATACCGCAATCGTTTGGGTTGAAGCTGATTGCAGGCTTGATTGAGGCTTTTTGCAGGGCTTAGTTCTCTTGGGAGTTTCGTCGCTTCTTGCGTTGCTTTTTCAGAAGGTGGCGTTTCTGCCAACGTTTCCAGCGTTTCATAGGCGAGGAGGTGCGAGATGTTCTGTTGAGTGAGAGTTTGTCTTCGCTGCCTTCGGTTGTGTTGAGACTGAGGTGAGCTTCGGCTATGCTGGCATTGAGTTCAAATCCTATAAGAAGAATAAAGGAATTGAGGTATATCCACAACAGGACGATAATCAGCACACCTATCGAACCATAGAGGGCATTGTATCGAGAAAAATGTGTGATGTAAAAGTTAAAGCCTTGTGTTGTGAGGATAAAGAGAATTGTGGCAAGCGTAGCTCCGGCAGAGAAAAATGTGTAGTGGGTTCTTACCGCAGGGGCATAGTAATAGAGTGAGGCAAAGGCAAAATAGACTATCACGACAAGCAATATCCACTTGGCAGCTTTGAGCATAAACATCTTTGAGGCAGTGTCCAATATGTCTTCTTGCTCGAGGTATCGTATAAAGAGCTTGAAACCTCCCGTCAGAGTGAAACTTATGATTACCACAACGGCAATTATCACAACTATGAGCATACTCATCAGCCGGCGTTTGAGCCATTTGCGTTTTTCAACCGAGTGATGAGATTGGTTAAAGGATATAAGCATGGCGTTAATGCCGCTCGAAGCAACGTAAATTGAGGAAATGAAACCCACAGAGAGCAATCCGGTATGTTTGCGTTGCAAGATGTCTTGCAGAGTGGCTTCAATGGTGGGGTAAATCGTTTCGGGAACAAAGTCTTTCAGGAAAGCAAAGAGCTGGGCTGCATAATAGGTAGTGTCGAAGTAGGGCAGCAGGGTAAAGAAAAACAGCAGCAGCGGAAACAATGCCAAGATGAAGTGAAACGATGTGGCGGCGGCTCTTTGGTTCAGCACGCCTTTCATCAGTCCTTTGATGAAAAACACCGCCACATCGAACAGTGGTATGCCTTGAAAGCCCGGAATGACCAACAGCCTCGAAGTGTGCAACACCTCTCTCACCGGTCTCCAATAGATAAGCTTGCGAAGGTATTTCGTTTTGTTGCTTTGGTCCATCAATTCTCGGCAAGCAAACTCAAATCCACACTTTTTATCTGATGGGTAACAGCTCCCACCGAAATGAAATCTACTCCGCTTTGTGCGTAAGACAAGAGATTGTCTTTTGTTATGCCGCCGGAGCTTTCTGTTTCGTAGCGGTGGTCAATCATCTTGACGGCTCTTTGGGTGTCTTCGGGCGAAAAGTTGTCCAACATTATCCTGTTGATGCCGCCTTTTTTGAGAACCCTTTCCAATTCTTCAAAGTTCCTTACTTCGATTTCAATCTTTATATCGAGATTGTTGGCTTTGATGTAGGCGTTTGTCTTGTCTATTGCCTGCTCTATGCCTCCTGCAAAGTCGATATGGTTGTCTTTGAGCATTATCATGTCGTACAAGCCCATTCGATGGTTGGTTCCGCCTCCTGTTTTGACGGCATATTTTTCCAACACTCTGAGTGTGGGAGTTGTTTTGCGAGTATCGAGCAACTTGGTGTGGAAACCCTCGAGTGCTTTGACGTATTCTGATGTTGCAGTCGCTATTCCGGAGAGGCGTTGCATATAGTTGAGTACCGTCCTTTCGGCAGTGAGAATGGAAATGGCAGAACCTTCTACCACGAAAAGCACATCGCCTTTCTTCACTCTTTGTCCGTCTTTTACCAAAGGGTTGAATTGTAGGTTTTTATCCACAAGTTCAAAGACCATTCTTGCTATTTCCATTCCGCAAATGATGCAGTCTTGCTTTGCAATCAGCTTTGCTTTGTTTTGTTCCTTGCTATCGATGCAGGCAAGTGAGGAATAATCCCCGCTGCCCACGTCTTCGCTGAGGGCAGTGAGGATATGTTGTCTTATGTATTGAGTGTCGAGTGTCATGTCTTGGTTTATCTGTTTATTATCAGTACACATTCCCATACGGATTGTTCAAAGTAAATTCTCAAAACGTAAGAGCCGCTGTGCAAGTCGTCAAGATATAGTTCTGTCTCGCCGCTTGAGATTGACAAGTCTTGAAGTGTGCTTACCAATCTGCCGTCTGTGGAAATTACTTCAATCTTTGCTTTGCCCAAATCGCTATCGGAATGAATTCTTATGTGGCCGTCAGACGGGTTAGGGCTTACTTTGATTGATGCTTTGCCTGATGCGATGTAATCTAAGCCCACTCCCTGAGCTACGTTTACTGTCAAAGAACCCGAAGTCGCCTCTTCGCAAGAGCCGCTTTTGACAACCGCTCTGTAACTCCAAGCTCCGGCTTCGGTAGGAACGTCTGTCAGATAGATACTATCTTGAGAATTTGCAATCCTTTCGTAGTTGTATCCTTCTTTTCGCTTTTCCCAATATAGTACATCGCCCAATGAGGCTCTCAGTTGCAGCCTTAATTCACTTCCCGAGGCAGGATTGCTGCTCACAAGGAACACATTGCCGCCTCTTGAAGCAGGACTGACAAAAATTGTTACCACATTGCTTGTGTCGCTTACAAAGGTTGAGGATACAACTCTTGCAAAATAGGTTGTTGTAAAGAGCTGTCGCATTTCGAGGTCTTGAAGATTGGAAACCGAACTCATGGTGCTTTCGACCCAAGTGAGACTATCGGTACTCATTATCCACTGATAGGTGTATGTTCCGCTGCCTCCGCTTGGTTGAGAGCCTTGCAAGGTGTTTGCAATGCTGCCTTCGCAAATTTGTTGGTCTTCCGAAATGTTGTTATTGAGTATAGGAGTGTAAGGAGTGGTGATTTGGTATTGCTGACCGTAGCTTGTGCCGTACGAATTGGTCGCAAAGGCTCTTATATAATAGGTAGTATGTTCTTGGAGGTTGCTTATCGTTCCCTCAAATGTTCCTGTGCCGCTGCCAAGAGCAAGAGTGTTGTCGGCAGTTGTAGGCATTGTTTCGACCGAATAGCAAATTCCTCTCGATGTAACTTCGCTCAATCCCGACAGAGTAACCTCTCCCGAAACGCTTATGCTGTTGTAGGTTGCCAACTGTGGCTCGTTGGTTACAACCATAGGGGTTTGCATTGTGGCGTTGACAAGAATATTTTTTACCGAAAGCGAAGAAGAGTTTGCTATTCCCTCAAAGGCAATGAACAAAGTGCTGCTTGCATAGTTCAGAGGCAGGCTGTCTCTTGTATAATCTGCAGTTGCGTTCGACATAACTGCCAATTCGCTCCATGGGTTTGCCACATCGGTGCGGTACAATACCCTGAGGGTGTCGATTGTCGAGCTTGCAGACTGCGGTTGCAGGCGGTCAAAACACAAATATATGTCTTCAAAGTGTTCCAAGTCAAAGATTGGAAAAACAAGAAGGTCTCTGCTTCCGCTCTGTCCGCTTTCAAATTTGTAAGAATTGCTTTCTGAATTAAAAGTCCAAGCATTTGTTCTCAAGCAAGGGTTGTCTTGCTCTGCCAATACGTTATAAGGATAGGAGTTTATCCTCTGACACAAGGTCGAAAACTCAATCTCTTCGCCGTAACCGATGTGTCCGTTGTTTCTTGCGAAGGCTCTGACATAGTAGGTGGTGTTTGGTTCTAACGATTGTAGATTTACAGAGAAGTTGTCGGCATTTGGAACTACTATCACGGCATCTTCAAGTGTCGGATTGCTATGTGTGGCGTAGCATACGCCCATTTGATAAACAGGATTGTTGCCTTGGGACGACAAAGCTGCATTTACCTTTGCCGAAACGTCTGTCAAATTGTCAAAAGACAAAGTGTTGATGTGAGGAAATGCGTTTTGGTCTCCCTCATATACGCTTACATTGTCGATACATACCCCATATCCTCCCTGCAATGTCGCCTCGAAAGCAATCAAGTAGTAATCGGAAGTGTTGGGAAGAGAGATTGTCGCATTTGTCCACGAAGATACGTTGGAGGTATATGATTGCAAAAGTGTCCATGCTCCTGTTGGTGAATTTTTATAGTAAACTTTCAGTTTGTCTTGCTTTCCCGATTTTGCTTTTTGTGTGTATGAGAACGACAAGACAGCCTGACTGATGTTTGAAAGGTCGATAGGAAGAGTTACAAGCTTGGTTGTCTGAGTTCCGTTTGTCCAATCGGAACGAATGAAAGCCCAGCTGTCTCCCTCGGCAGCAGAAGATGTTCCGCCCGATTCGTAAGCTGTGTCGGTCAAGCTCCAAGTGTTTGTAACAAATATGCCAAATTCGTTTTCCCAACAGTCAAATGTTGTATTGTTCTGTTCAAAGCCGTCTTCAAAAGGAAATTCCAACTCTGCCATGCAGCGAGTTTTTACTTTCATAATCTCGCCATAACCTACCTTGTCGGCAGTCTTGGCGTATGCTCTTACGAAATATTCTCTGCCGGGCTGTAAATTATCAAGACCGATTGAGAAAGTGTTGCTGCTCGAAGAAGAAGTAACGGTGTTGCAAAGCACGCTTGGTGTGGCGGTTGTGTCAGAAAAGCAGACACCTCTTTCAATTATCGAGAGCGATTGGGCATTGTCTATGCTTGCAGACACACTTATGCTGTCAGAAAAGCCGATTGCCAACACTGTTGTAACGACAGGTCTTGTCGCATCTTCTGCTCCGTAGTCAAATGTGATGTTTCCGGTCGATGTGTTCTCTTGTATGTTTGTTATAGGGCGGTTCAGAGGGCTTCCGGAGTAGCTCATGCTGTTTGGATTGGTGGTGTCGGTAAAGCTCGTTTGGTTGCTTGTTCCGGGGAATGGGTTGCTTGCTCTGCTGTAAATGCTGTTTGGATTTGCTTCTTCCAAATCCATTCCCGGGCTGTTAGGATTGCAGTTTGCACAATTCATGTTCCAGCCTGCCACATTCTTGTTTACATGAAATATAAGCATACCATGTCCGGGCAAATAGTAATCCCAGCCGACTTTTTGCCTGTTTTCCAACAAGAAGTATTCGTTTTGAGAGATTGTCATCTTGTAAGCCTTATTGACAGAGTGCAAAGGAGGGAGGGTATTGCTACCTTCTGCCAAAAGCTCTTCTATTTCTATGTAGCCTCTTACTTCTCTTTCGTGAGCCGACCACAAAGGAGGGCATTTTCCGTCGTTGTTGTAGTTGCCGCTACACATCAAATCCCAGCTACCATGGTCGTAAAAGCTGCCTTGGTCTTCGTAGTCAGTATCGTAATAGTCCGCCTGACCCAAAACGTGTGAGAATTCGTGGCATATAGTGCCTATGGTAGGAGGCTGAGGGCTGTATTCACTGCCTTGTTTCTCGGAAGAAACTCCGTAATCCGAAACATAAACCCCATCAACTGCAAAAGGAGAATACAATCTCGAACGATGAGGCCAAATAGTGTTGGGATCGTTGCCCGAACTTGCAGGAACGCCTGCATAAATGACGTAAACGCAAGACACATTTTCGCCTTCGCCGTTGGTAAATTGAGAAAAATCGACTTCTGGGTCGGCAAAAATGATTGCCTCTGTAACCAATTCCCTTACGTGCATATCGGTATTAGTTCCCTCATAGTTCTGTCCGTAGTATGCCATGTTGCTTGCAGCAGTGTAAGGTCCTACAACGGTGGCTTCGACGCTCAGTCTGCCTGCCGAAGATGCCAAGAAGTAATCTCTGATGCTGCCGGCATTTCCATTAACCGAGTATCCGACTTGATTAAACAAAGCATCAATCTCTGCCCTCGGCGTAGTAAATGCCAAATCTGCAAATCCCATCAAAATAACTACCATTCTATAAGTCTCGGTAGGGGCAATAGCCGATTTGGAAGCCTGAGACACTCTGCTTTCAAAGTCTTGGTTTATTGCCCAAAACTGTTTTAGGTAAGAGATTTGTTCTTGTGAATAAAACAAGTCTTCATTCAGAGTGGCAAGAAGGGCAATTTCTTCTTCTGAACGTTGATTTGGGTTGTGAGCCAATACATTTGACGGCTTTATTCCGCCTTTTCCGTCAGAGATTGCATATACAAAATCGCCATTTTCAGCTCTTAGCAATGTGAAACCATCGATTGATTTTGCCCAACTGACTTTTTCGTCTCCTTTGAGGGTGATTGTAACCACCGATTTGTCAGACTGAGTAACCTCTATCGGATAAGGATATGCCGGAGTACAAAAAGACTTGACATTAAAGAGGATTAGCGTAAGCAGCAAAATCCAAAAAGCTTTCTTGTTCATGTTTCTAAATTGTTATGATGTTAATTGATACTCTTTTGAGGGTACAAAGGTATATGGTTTTGACGATATTACCAAATCAAAACGGCGAAAAAACTTCAAAAACAAGGCGTTTTTGTGCGTTTAAGCCGTGATTTCTCAAAATAAGTGCTAACTTTGCCCCGTTAAAACAAATACAAAATACAAGCATTACGACATGAGAAAAGTTTTTCTTACCGCCATACTTATTTTGACTGCCGCTTTGGTTCAGGCACAAGTCTTGTCGCCCTCGGCAAAGAAAGATATATTGGAAAAATATCAAAAGCACATCAAGGCTTGCTCGGCAATAAACAGCGAAAATCTCGACATGGTTCCCGTATATGAGTTTCAGCTTTCGTCGGCAGAAGATTTCTTGAAGCAAAACGAGACTTACAACAGCGACAACGACATATATGCAAAGTGGATTGAGCTTAAAACTTTGGTGAAACAAAATCGCGAGCTTGTGGAATTTCTTTCTCCGAGAGTTAGTGATTGGTATTATCGCAAGGCAGTCCACGCCAAGGTGAATGACCGTCCGAAAGAAGCTCTCGAATACTTGCAAAAGAGCATCAAAAGCAACCCTCAGAATGTAATGACCAACTATGAGCTTGCCAAAATCAGCCTTGACAGCGGTCAGGTCTTGCAAACCTCCGAACGATTGATAGAAGTGATAAACTCTTTCTCGCCCTCCGAAGAAGAAAGTCTGCTCTGCAAAAACCTTTTGGTCTATACATACGACAAAAATCTCCTTCAAGCACTTTCTTTGATTAAACAAGGCAAGTATTCTTACGCTGTGGATATTCTTAATGCCTTGGAAGACTATTGCAAGAGAGATGTAATGAACGTATGCAACCAAGGAGTGATTGCAAAGAACCTTTCAATCTGTCAAAACAGCATATACAAAGAACATATCGACATAACCAAGAAAGCAATAGCAAAAGGCAGAAACGATGTTGCGGCAGATTTTATAGGCAACACATACGACTATTTCAGCCGAAACAGAGAGACAATAAGCGATACTGCCGACTTTGACGAAGTGGTGAACGTTGTGGTAAACAGTTATATCGCACAAGCAAAAGCAATGCCCGAGGCAAAGAACAACGAAGCCAAGATGGACTTGCTGCACAAGGCAAGAGAACTTGCAGCCATGGTGGGAGGAAGTTTTGAAGACGGAGTGTTGAAGCAGATTGCCATGTTGCAAGGCTCGTTGCAGAGTAGCGACCCTGTTTTGGACAGTTTGGAACAAGCCTCTCCCAACACAGGTTACGCAGAGCAGTATCCGGAGTTTATCAAAGAAAGAGAGAGCGATGCAGAGCAGCAGGTCGAACAGATAGAAAAGGACTATGTGCCGACACCTTCAAACTCCATGCCTGCAAAAAGCACAGCTGCCACCAACACAAAGACACCCGATTTGAGAAAAGAGATAGACAACAAATTTTTTGAGACGCTTTCATACCTCAAAGTGAACAATTACGATAAGGCTTTGGAGGTTTTGGAAAGTGCAAACAAGTTGGCACAAATCGATGCGGAGAAAGATGAGGTCGAAAAGATGTATCTTTCTGCCATAAGGGAGGTAACGGCAAGGCGAATGCACGCTGCCGAATATGCAATCTTCCAAGGCGATGTTGAAAAGGCAGACAGTTTGGTTGCAAGGACGGAAGAGTTGCTCGAACGCTACAAAATGAAAGAAGACAGCGTGGTTGTCAAAATTATGAACAGCTATCTGAGAGCGATAGACAACAAAGTGTGCAGCAAAAAGCAGGAAGAGATAAACACAATGGTATATAACATCATCGACTGCATAAAACAAAACGATTTTTACCTTGCCGAAGACTATATAAACAGAGCAATGCAAATCAAGGGTAGCAGTGAGTGTCGCTTGGACAAGAGTCGTTTGAGGGCTTTGAAGCGTCAAATCGAGCAACCTTTGGAATACGTCAAGAGAAAGGAGAGTGTCGATGACATATTGGCACAAGGGGACACTAATCGCTACCTCAGGGAATATGCAGCATTGGAAGAATTCTACATTCTGCACAATCTGAAAGAGATGAGCGTGCAACACCGTCCTCTCAGGGAGATTTTGTATTCTTTTGGCAACGATGACTTGGCTGTAAAGACAATCGAACAACTCATGAAGTACCGCCAGTATGAGCAGAGCGTCGAAGCCTTGGCAAGTTTGAAGGATTTTGGTTACAAAGCCAAGCATACGAAGAAAATTCAGAAGAAATTGGGCGAGATGATGAGCCTTCAAGAGAGCAAACGCAACGAAAAGATTGCCCAATCGAACCGTCTGCAAGACAAATACGGTCAAGATAAATGGTTTAAGTATCTTTTGAAAAGCTACAAAAAGAACTTGATTAAGTGGCAGAAACTCAACGGATAAGCAAAACGCCGTTTTGCTCGAATGAAACGCCGATTTATTTTTCCAAAACGCCGAGTTAGAAAATCCTTTCGGCGTTTTGCCGTAAGCAAAAAAAGTTCTAATTTTGCACGTTGTTTGTTTGCAATCTTAAATGCTTGATTGCAAGCGGAGTTTTAGTAATAATCAATTTAATATTTTGACGTATGAAGAAATTCTTATCATTTTTGACAGTTGCATTTTTGGTGCTTTCATTAAATGCACAGCAGTTTAACAACAGCGGTTTCGAGACTTGGAGCGGCAATGCTCCTCAGGGTTGGAACTCTTTGGGCTACATGGGATACAATCTCTGCAAGGTGGCAAAATCGACCGATGCTCACAGCGGCAATTATGCCATCGAGGTAGCGTCGCAAAACTTTCCGCCTGTCTTGGCTGCCATTATGGGAATGGAAGAGACCTTTGTGGTTCCGGGATTACTCACAAACGCAACCATAGATATGGCAACGCTTATCCAAATGTTCACTTCGGGAACGGCAGGCGATGTGGAATTTGATATGCAAACCCTTGCCAACCTGTTCACAGACGGATTGGCACTAACCAATCAACCTTCTGCAATCACAGGTTATTATAATTTTGTGCAGGTAGATGCAGAGAATAGTTACTTCTCAATTCTCGGATTGATGGTTGCCGAAGTCGAAGGACAGAGACAAATTGTCGGCATAGGATATTACTCTGACGAAGAACTGATGAAGTCAGAGGGTTATCAAGAATTTACTATCGATTTGATAAACTTCACAGGTACACCTGCAACAGAGCTTATCTTGTTGGCTCTTGTCGAAAGCGACGAAGTGGAAGGCGGTTTTTCCTCATTGTTCTTGGACGATGTGAATGTGGTTTACCCTTCTGGTTTGGAGGCTTTGAGGTTTGATAACAGCCTTTCGGTATATCCAAATCCTACTTCGGGAGATTTTCGTATTGAAGGAGCAAAAGACAGCCATATTGTGATAACCAATGCTTTGGGACAGGTCGTAGAGCAAATTGAACACTACAACGGACAAAACATAAGATTGAACGACAAGGGTGTTTACTTTGTAAGACTTGACAACGGCAGCGTAAGAAAATTGATTGTCGAGTAGTTGGCGTTTTGAAACGTATATATATTATTGTAATATTTGCAGCACTGCTTGCAGGGTCTTGTGTCGGAGGATATTCTTTCACAGGTGCATCAATATCTCCCGACACCAAGACTTTTTCTGTAGAACCCTTTACCAACAGAGCAAGTATTGTTCAACCCATACTCGCTTCCGAAATAACCAATGCCCTTGTTGCAAAGATAAACTCCTCAACCTCTCTCGTACAAGTAAATGACGATGCAGACGTTGCCTTTGTGGGAACGATAACAGGTTATTCGGTTACTCCTTCTTCGATAGGGGCAAACGACAAGGCGGCAAAAAACCGACTTACAATCACAATCAAGGTGAAGTTTACCGACAACAAAAATCCCAAATCGAACTATCAAACTCAGTTTTCGAGATTTAGAGAGTACGACAGCGGATATTCTCTCAGCGATGTGGAAGAAAGTCTGATTAAAGAGATAAACGAAGAACTTGTGGAGGACATTTTCAATAAGTCGTTCGTTAATTGGTAACAGCAATCCCAAATGCAGAACAGAAAAACCATCAATCTAATTGGTTGGACACTTGCCCTTTTGACCACAGCTCTTTATACCTTTACAATGTATCCCACTCTCTCGTTTTGGGATAGCGGAGAGTTTTTGACAACAGCTATAACACTGCAGATAGGACACCCTCCCGGCGCTCCACTTTATCAAATCATAGGAGCGTTTTTCTCTGTTTTTGGTTTTGGAAACCCTGTTTGGCAAACTTGGGCGGTAGCTTTTATTTCTCCTTTGGCAATGGGGTTGAGCGTTGCCTTTTTGTTTTGGAGCTGTGTGAGGATTTTGAACAGATTTTCCTCAATGCAGCCGGGCAATATCATAGCTTCGATAATCGGAGCATTGTGTTTTGCATTTGCAGACAGTATATGGTTTTCGGCAACCGAGACCGAAGTGTATGCTTTGGCAACTCTGTTGGCTTTAATGATTTTTTGGTTGGTACTCAAATGGGACGACACCTCAAAGATTAAGTATCTCCTTTTGGCAATCTTGCTTACCGGAGCAGCTCTTTGTGTTCATCAGCTCTCTTTGTTGGTCATACCGGCTGCCGTGGTGATTGTTTATTTTCATCGAAGAAGAACCAACTACAAGGGTTTGTTGCTTTATATCTTCATTGGGGCGGCAGGAGTGGTGTTTATCCTCAAAGCCCTTGTGCCTTTTGTGCTTTGGTTGCTTTCTCTCTGTGGTTGGCAGGCGATTGCGGTCTATTTATTTCTTACTTTTATTGCATTGTTCTTTGTAAACCGCAAGGGGAAAAAGTGGATTGAGTTTACATTGCTCGGATTTCTCTTTTTCTTTGTGGGACTGAGCGTCTATCTTGTCATACCTCTCAGAAGTGCCGCAGCACCTCCGATAAACAGCTACTCGCCTTCGACCTTCAAAGCTCTCAAATACTATGTCGAAAGAGACAACTACTCCAAACCGCCGCTTGTTTACGGACAATACTATACCGCAGTGCCTCCCGAAAGGTTTGAAATGGAAAACGGAGACCTCAAACCCATATTTGCAAAGGAGCAGAAGACACTCTTCCCGAGAATGTGGAACTATGAGAGCAGTATGTACGAAAATGGCTATATCGAATGGACAGGTGTGCCTCGGAACAAGGTGGAAATTGGTGGTGATTTGAGAGATAAGCCTTCCTTCGGGCAGAATATGAGGTTTTTCTTCTCCTATCAAATGAACTATATGTACTTCCGCTATCTGCTTTGGAACTTTTGCGGCAGAACAAACGACGTTCAGGGACTTGGAGACTACAAAAACTCTCAGTGGGCAACAGGAATAAATTCCGTAGATGACTTTATGGGAGTTTCGACTTCGGAAATCAATCCTCAGGCTCGAAAAGCCCATAACAGCTATTATGCAATCCCTTTGCTATTGGCTCTTGTGGGTTTGTTCTATCAGGCAAGCAAAGACACAAGACAGTTTACCGTCAATGCAACTTTGTTTTTCTTCAACTCCTTTGCTCTTGTTCTCTTTCTCAATCAGGCAGCCTATCAACCAAGAGAAAGAGACTATGTTTATTTGCTTTCTTTTGCCTCGATGTCTGTGTGGTTGGCAGTGGGCGTTTTGGGTGTCAGTCAGATGATTGTCAATCTTGTCAAACTGCGTCGTCCCAAGTATGTGGCACCTCTTTTCTTTGCCGTACCGGCTCTTATGTTGTGGCAAAATTTTTCAGACCACAATCACCACAAACAATATACTGCCGAAAACTTTGCCGAAAGTATGTTGAACAGTTGCCAAAAGAATGCCATATTGTTTACAAACGGAGACAACGATACCTTTCCGCTTTGGTACGTTCAGCAGGTCAAGAAAGTAAGACAAGATGTCAGAGTGATTAACCTGCAACTTCTCAACAGCGGACAGTATATCGAGCAGCTGTTGCACGCTTGTTATACTTCCAAACCCCTCAAACTGAATATTGCCTCAGGCGACTACATCAACAATTACCAATATGGGCAGATTAACCCTTCGTTTGATACTCTCGAACTCTCGCAAGCCATAGATGAGTTTACCGATAAGAAAAACAGTGTCCCATTCTTCGGAATGCAGTTGCACGCTTTTCCGACCAATCGCTTCTTTGTGGTCAAAGGACAAGATACAATAAGCTGGAAATATGACAACCTTGACATCTCACGCTCTGTTTTGGCAGCCTTGGACATCATATCGGCAAACATAAACGAGAGACCAATCTATTTTTCGGCATATTCGGTTGATGATTTTCTCGGCTTGGACGACTATATGAGGCTTGAAGGCTTCGCATACCGCCTTTCGGCAAAAAAATGCAGCCAAAGAGAAATCATACAACAAAAGGCAGGAGTGATAGACGAGAATATAATGTTGGCAAACTTCAAAAACGGATTCAGATTTCGGAATTTCGATGCAAAGAATGTCTATTACAACGAGACGGAAAGAGAAATCGTCCGTCAATATCTTCAATATACCATTTGCCTTGCCTATAAGCTTGTTCAGACCGACCGAAAGACCGATGCTTTATACGTTTGTAACAGCATAGACAGCCATTTCCCAATGCAGCAACACTATTATCCGCTTGCGTGGGCAGATATGGCAATGCTCTATTCTCTTTTGGACGAGCAGGATAAAGCGTATATATATATGAGAAAGGCAGTCGATGAATTTGTTGCCGAAATTGACATATACCAAGGTCTTACCGACAGACAGCAGTCGCAACAGCGAATAGAAACTCTTACACTTATCGACCAGTGGTTGCGACTTATCTCGCAGGCAGAGGAGTTTGACTTGGAGGAAATGAGAGTGATGCTTGCCGATTCGTATTTCTCGGTAATCAATCCTTATTTGCAAATCACCTTTCGCCAACTTGAACGCCTCTTTGCCCAACCTGACTTGTATGCAGAAGAGATTGACAGAACGCTTGAGCAATTAAACAGAATATATGCCCTTGCCAAAGAGTATGAAGAGCCGATTTGTTCTCCTCCTGCCTTTTTGCAATAAGTCAAACCTTAGATATTCTCCCTTTGAGTGAACAATTTACTTCTTTGAGAGCTTAGTATGTAACCCTTCTTTGTCGAAAAGGCAGAAATTTCAGCTTTTGCGGACACAAATGTAAGACCATTCTGCCAAATTGTCATAAAATATCAACTCTCACATTTTGGCACGGAAGTTGAATAGATAGAGGTGTAGTTTAATGAAATTAGTCAGAAACAATAAAAAATAACAGTATTATGGGAAAGATAATTGGAATAGATTTAGGTACAACGAATAGTTGCGTGTCGGTAATGGAAGGTAACGAACCTGTAGTGATTGCTAATAGCGAGGGAAGAAGAACAACACCATCTGTTGTGGGATTTATTTCTTCCGGAGAGAGAAAAGTCGGCGACCCTGCAAAGCGTCAGGCAATCACCAACCCACACAACACAGTTTACTCCATAAAGAGATTTATGGGAGAGACATTTGACAAGGTTCAAAGAGAGATTGCAAACGTTCCTTATAAGGTAGTAAAGGGAGATAACAACACTCCGAGAGTGGATATTGACGGAAAGTTGTACTCACCACAAGAAATTTCGGCAATCATTCTTCAAAAGATGAAAAAGACTGCCGAAGACTACTTGGGTCAAGAGGTAACCGAAGCTGTCATAACAGTGCCTGCATACTTCAATGACGCACAACGTCAATCGACAAAGGAAGCAGGAGAAATCGCAGGTTTGAAGGTAAGAAGAATTATCAACGAACCGACAGCCGCAGCCTTGGCTTACGGATTGGATAAGAAAGACCAAGATGCACACATCGCAGTGTTTGACCTCGGAGGCGGTACATTCGATATTTCAATCCTCGAATTGGGAGACGGAGTGTTTGAAGTAAAGGCTACAAACGGCGATACCCACTTGGGAGGAGACGACTTCGACAAGAAAATCATCGATTGGTTGGCAGAAGAGTTCATGAACGACTACCACGTCGATTTAAGAAAAGACCCAATGGCTTTGCAACGTTTGAAAGAAGCAGCAGAAAAGGCAAAGATAGAGTTGTCTTCTTCAACTTCTACGGAGATTAACCTTCCTTATATCATGCCTATCGACGGAGTTCCTCAGCACTTGGTTCGCACATTGTCAAGAGCTAAGTTTGAACAACTTTGTGATGACTTGATAAAAGCAACAATCGAACCATGCAGAAAAGCATTGGCAGATGCAGGATTGGATAAATCTCAAATCAATGAGGTTATCTTGGTAGGAGGAAGCACACGTATCCCTGCCGTTCAAAAGATTGTTGAAGACTTCTTTGGAAAAGTTCCTTCAAAAGGAGTAAACCCCGATGAGGTTGTGGCTGTCGGAGCAGCAATTCAAGGAGGTGTCTTGACAGGAGAAGTAAAAGACGTGTTGTTGCTTGATGTTACACCGTTGTCATTGGGTATCGAAACATTGGGAGGAGTGATGACCAAGTTGATTGACGCCAACACAACAATTCCAACCAAGAAATCACAAATCTTCTCGACAGCACAAGACAACCAACCTTCGGTAGAGATACACGTATTGCAAGGTGAGAGAACTCGTGCGACCGATAACAAGACCATAGGCAGGTTTATACTTGACGGTATCCCGCCTGCACAAAGAGGAGTGCCTCAAATCGAAGTAACATTCGACATAGACGCCAACGGAATCTTGAATGTGTCTGCAAAAGACAAGGCAACAAACAAAGAACAATCGATAAGAATTGAAGCATCGAGCGGATTGAGCGAAGAAGAAATCAAGAGAATGAAAGCAGAAGCAGAAGCAAATGCAGATGCCGACAAGAAATTGAAAGAAGAAGCAGACAAAATCAATCAGGCAGACGCAATGATATTCCAAGTCGAGAAAGCCTTGAAAGAAAACGGCGACAAGTTGCCTGCAGACAAGAAAAGCGAGATAGAAAGTGCCTTGAAAGAATTGAAAGATGCTCATGCAGCAAAGAACATCTCTGCAATAGACGCAGCATCTGAGAAGTTGAACACAGTCTTCCAAGCAGCCTCGGCAGATATGTACTCACAAGGACAAGCAGGTCAGCAGGGAGCATCTCAAAATCAATCGACATCGACCGACAACAAGAACAACCAAGACGGAGAAGTTACTGACACAGACTTTGAAGAAGTGAAGTAATTCATAATCCAAAATACTTTTGAAGCATTGGGTGAAGACATTCGTCCAATGCTTTTTTGTTTTGTTACAATAGAGTAACTATTCGGCAAACGCTTTCAACCAGAACAAAAAACAAAGAAACATCATGGAGCATTAGTTGCTTTGATTAGTATAGTTTAACACTTTTGTACCAGGGAGGCATCGCTAAAATGTCTCCCTTGTCTGTATCTTTCAGTAGATAAAATCTGTCGATTTATTCGTTTTTGTTTCTCGCTTCGGGTTGTGGAAGCGGGAGATTTGTTTGTCTTTTTGTGTTCTTTTGTATAAGAGTTGTTGAAAGGTATGAGAATTGTTGTATCTTTGCGGCGAAATACGAGAAGTTATTTTTGTTATGACAAAGAAATTGTTGATTTTGTGTGCGGTTGTGTTGGCAGGATTGTCAATGTATGCACAGGAAGTGTTAATGGACGTTGTTCATTTGAAGAACGGAAATAAGATTAAGGGCATTGTTACCGAGCAGATACCCGATGAGGGTGTCAAGTTGCAGACTGCGGACGGCAAATTGCTGATTTTTGAGATGAAAGATGTCGCCAAAATCGTCAAAGAGACTGCTCCGCTTTCTCAAAATGCCGCCATGGCATTGCCAAATCCCTATCAACATGGCTTTGTACGCAAATCACCATTTACGGCAGGCTTGTTGTCGTGTATCATTCCCGGATTGGGTCAGCTGTATGCAACAAATTGGGAAAAAGGTTGGGGACCTTTCATCTGGACTGTTGCAGGGCTGCCTTTGGCATACACAGGCAGTTTGTTGTCTGTCCTTATCAATGGAGAAGGAGGGCTGATGTTTGTGGGGGTTATGCACCTTGGCGTTGCACTTTACTCTGTCATCGATGCGGTTTACCTTGCCAATAAAGTCAATATGCAAAACGGATATATATCTATGCAAATCGGCAAAAAGACTTCCCTTGGTTTTAGACCGGAGGTTCAGTACAATAATTTCATGCAGCAAAACGGAGCAATGACATCGGGCTTTACTTCGGGGATTGGAATGTCGCTTAATTTTTAACAGAGTTTGAGTAAAAATAAAACGGCGATTTGCAAAAATAAAATGGCGTTTCAGCAAAATAAAATGGCGTTTCAGCAAAATAAAACGCCGTTTTATCCGACTGAAACGGCGTTTTGGAAATGATGATTTAATGTAGTAATTTTCAATAATTTGGAGATATGAAAAGATTTGTTTTTAATAGCTTGATTTTGTTCTTGGTGTTCGTCTTTGGAGGCGGCAGTACGATTGCTCAGGTCGATTTTTCGTTGCACTTGGGCGGCAGTATGCCTTTGGGTTCTTACGCTTCGTCTCAGTGCGTTCATGAAGTAGGAGGCGGAAATGTGGCTTGGAATACTGCAAGTTCCAATCAGGCAGGTGCAGGATTGGGAATAGGACTTGGTTGGAAGATAAGAATAAATATGCCCGAGGTCAAAGGCTTGGGTATAATCATAACAGGCGACTACCATTACTCATATCAGAGCAGAGAAGTCAAGGACTATGTGGCATGGAAGAACACTTACGACAACAATGTCGTTGCTTCCGAAGGTGTGAGCGGCATCGAGACAATTTTTGATGTGCCTTCCTATCGCAATATTCCCATTATACTCGGATTTGATTACGAAATGCCGATTGCAAAAGGCATTTTCGTCTATGGAGAAATAGGAGCAGGCTTGAATTTCTTCATGCCTACACGATTTGAAAGCAGCATATCGTATAATATTCCGACCGAAGAGGGTTACGTCTGCAGAGAGTACATGACGACAATGAACTATGAAACCACCACGGGCTTTGCTTTCCAAATCGGAGCAGGCATCAAGCTCTCCAAACATTTCAGCTTGGGTTTGCATTACTACAACTTGGGATACCAAAGGCTCAAAGGCAACGGAACAGTTGCGAGTATGTACGACGATGTGTACAATGCAGACAGAATAGGTTTTCAAGGCGAGACGATAAACCCTTCTATGTTTGTGCTGAAAGCAGGTTACCACTTCTGATAATCACAAAACAAGGGAGCAAATCGAACATTTGCTCCCTTGTTTTTTTTGTTTGCTATTTCTTACAGCTTGTCTTTGAGGAAAGCGGCGGTGTATCCAATGTTTTGTTTTACCAATTCTTCGGGAGTACCTTCAAAGATTATCTTTCCGCCTTCTTTGCCTCCTTCTTCTCCGAGTTCAATCAGCCAATCTGCTGTCTTGATTATGTCGGGGTTATGCTCGATTATCAGAACGCTATGCCCCAAATCTACAAGCTCGTCGAAGCATCGGTTCAGCTTCACTATGTCGTGGAAGTGCAATCCGGTCGATGGCTCGTCGAAAATGAAGATTGTTTTCTTTTCGTTCTCACCTTTTGACAAGAAGTAGGCTAATTTTATTCTCTGTGCTTCACCTCCCGAGAGGCTGTTGGAGCTTTGTCCGAGTTGAAGGTAACCCAAGCCCACCTTTTGCAAGGATTGCAGTTTTTTGCAAATCCTTTTGCAGAGTGGGTTCTCGTCTTGGGAGAACATCTCTATGGCTTGGTCAATCGTCATGGTGAGTACGTCATATATAGACTTGTCTTGGTAGGTTATTTCCAAGGCTTCATCTTTGTAACGCCTGCCGTTGCAACTCTCGCACGGCAAAAGCACGTCTGCCATAAACTGCATCGGAATGGTAACCGTGCCTTCTCCCTTACACTCTTCGCATCTTCCTCCTTCGATGTTAAAAGAAAAATAGCCTGAACGCAGACCTCTCCTTCTGGCAAGGGGTTGCGATGCAAAGAGTTCCCGAATGTCTTCAAAAGCTCCTATATATGTTACGGGATTTGAGCGAGAGGAACGACCGATAGGGTTTTGATCGACCATTTCCACAGCCTCCAAAAGGCTCAAACTGCCCGAAAGAGGCGAACACTTGGGCAACTGTTCCACGGCAGTGCCGAGATAGGCACACATTGCGTTGTACATTACTTTTTTTACGAGGGTTGTCTTTCCCGAACCCGACACTCCGCAAACCACCGTCTTGACTTGAAGCGGCAGAGTGAAGGTTACAGATTTCAGATTGTTTTCGCACGCTCCCTCAATTCGGAGATATTCTTTCCACTTGCGACGCTTTTGCGGCAGAGGTATGACTTTTTTTCCTGTTATGTAGTCGGCAGTGAGCGATTTGCCGCTTTCTATCAACTCTTTGTAAGAGCCGGCAAAGACCACTTCGCCTCCGTTTCTTCCGGCATAAGGACCTATGTCGATGATATAGTCTGCTGCATTGATAACCTGTTCATCGTGTTCGACAACTATCACAGTGTTGCCGACATCTCGCAGCTTGAGAAGAACATTCACAAGACTTTTTGTGTCGCGAGAGTGAAGCCCGATTGTCGGTTCGTCCAAAACGTACATGCTTCCCACCAAAGGACTTCCCAAAGAGGTCGCCAAGGCTATTCGCTGGCTTTCTCCTCCCGATAGAGTGGAGCTTTGGCGATTGAGAGTGAGGTATCCCAAACCTACTTCGCACAAGTATCCCAAGCGAGAACGAATTTCGCCGAGCAATCGCTCCGATACACTCTTCTCATAGTCAGAAAGAGAAATGTTGTTGAAGAAATCGAGCAACTCACTCACCGGCATAAGAACCAAATCCACTATGCTCTTGCCTGCAACTTTGACGTAAGACGCATCTTTTCGCAGCCTTGTTCCCTTACAATCAGGACAGGTCGTCCTGCCTGTGTATCGGCTGAGCATGACTTTGAATTGTATTTTGTAGCTTTCGGCTCTCAGCATATCAAAAAAGGCGTTTATGCCTATAACCTCGCCTCTTGCGTTCCACAAAAAGTCCTTTTGCTCATCGGTAAGCTCGTTATAGGGACGATGAATTGGGAATTTCTTGTGGGCTTTTGAAATAAAGTCCTCTTGAAACTTCTTCATCATCACACCTTTCCAACAATTAACCGCTCCATCATAGACAGAAAGTTCGGGACGTGAGATTACAAGGTCTTCGGATATGCCTTCGACAACGCCGGACCCCTTGCAGGTCTTGCAAGCTCCGTAGGGATTGTTAAAAGCAAAGAAGTTCTCCGACGGTTTTACGAAACTGATGCCGTCAGCCTCAAATCTGTTGGAAAAATGCTCCACACTGCCGTCAGAAAGCAGCACATCGCAAAATCCATCTGACTCGTTGAAAGCCGTATGCACCGAATCGTACAAACGCATATTAAGTTCTTCGTTTCTGTCTTTGAGTTTCAATCGGTCGATAACAAGGCTCGGCATACTATCTTCTTCAACAAGATTATTCCTTGCCTCTTCAATCAGGCTGATATTCCCTTTGGTTATCACCCTTAGGTAACCCGACTGAATGAGAGTGTCAAATTTTGCCTGCCAAGTCTCGTCTTGTCGTTTTGAAAGGGGAGAAAGTATGATTATTGTTTCGTTGTCTTTTTGTGAGAGAATGAAATCTACAACGTTTTTGACGCTGTGTCGTTTTACTTCGCAGCCCGATATGGGAGAAAACGTCCTGCCGATTTTTGCAAACAGGACTTTGATGTATTCATATATCTCTGTGGTAGTGCCGACTGTCGAACGAGGGTTGCGGTTGGCTGTTCGCTGCTGCACAGCTATCGCAGGAGCAATTCCGCTTATCTCATCGACTTCGGGTTTGTTCATTCTGCCGAGAAATTGTCTTGCATAAGAAGACAAACTCTCCACATAACGCCTCTGACCTTCGGCAAAGAGGGTGTCAAATGCCAAAGAGGTCTTGCCGCTTCCCGATACTCCCGTAATGACAACAAGTTTATTGACAGGGATTTCAACATCTATGTTTTTGAGATTGTTTGCCCTTGCACCCTTGATGCGTATGGGCTGAAGACTTTGCAGTTTCGATTTATTCATCGTTCTGTTTTGCATTTTCTTTTCTCAATCTATGTTTATGATATAGTCTTTTGCAGATGCAATAGTTGCTTTTGTTATCTTTCTTCATACATCTGCTTATAGTATTTCTCGTATTCGCCGCTTGTTATGTTGTTCAACCATTGCTCATTGTCGAGATACCAGCGTATTGTCTCTTCCAACTTGGCGTTAAAGTCGCTTGAGGGTTGCCAAGCGAGATTGTCTTGCAGCTTGCTGCTGTCTATGGCATACCTAAGGTCGTGTCCTGCTCTGTCGGTAACGAAACAGATGAGGCTTTCGCTCTTTCCGCTTTCATTTCCCAAAAGTCGGTCGGTTATCTTGATAATCTGTTTTATCAAGTCGATGTTTTTCCATTCGTTGTTGCCGCCAATGTTGTATGTTTCGCCTGCTTGTCCGCTGTGGAAGACAATATCTATCGCTCTTGCGTGGTCTTCGACAAACAACCAGTCTCTTACGTTTTCTCCCTTGCCATATACGGGTATGGGTTTGGCGTGTTTGATGTTGTTTATCACAAGAGGAATGAGCTTTTCGGGGAACTGATATGGTCCGAAGTTGTTTGAACAATTCGTAATCACCGTCGGAAGTGTGTAGGTATCAAAGAATGCTCTCACAAAATGGTCGCTCGATGCCTTGCTTGCCGAGTAGGGCGAACGGGGAGCGTACTTTGTCTGTTCACAAAAGAAGTCTCTGCCCCACGGACCACCACCCGATTGACTTCCTCCTTGGGGATTGTCTGCCTCCAAAGCCCCATAAACCTCGTCAGTCGAGATATGGTAAAACAATTTGCCCTCATAGTTGCCCTTCCAACACTCTTTGGCTGCCTGCAAAAGAGAAAGCGTTCCGAGAATGTTGGTCTTTGCAAAGGTGAAAGGGTCTTTGATGCTCCTGTCCACATGACTTTCTGCCGCAAGATGAACAACCCCCTCAATCTTGTGGTCTCTGAATATTTGCAACACTCTTTCAAAATCGCAGATGTCGGCTTTTATAAAGTGATAGTTGGGCTTCTGCTCTATGTCTTTGAGGTTTTCGAGATTTCCGGCATAGGTTAGTTTGTCCAAGTTGTAGATTTGGTATTCGGGATACTTGTTTACAAATAGTCTTACGACGTGTGAGCCGATAAATCCTGCACCTCCTGTGATTAAAATGTTCTTCATTGACGGTGGTTTTTGGTCAGTTCGATAAGGTATTCGCCATATTGATTTTTCTTCATAGGCTCTGCAACTTTCAAAAGCTCGTCCGAGTTTATCCAACCCTGCATATAGGCTATTTCTTCCAAGCAGGCTATTTTCAATCCTTGACGTTTTTCAATCGTTTCGACAAATCCCGAAGCCTCTGTGAGACTGTCGTGAGTTCCTGTGTCCAACCAGGCAAATCCTCTGCCCAACAATTTTACGCACAGCCTTTGTTGCTCCAAGAAGGCTTGGTTTACCGATGTTATTTCAAGCTCTCCCCGAGCCGAAGGCTTGATTGTTTTGGCAATTTGTACCACATCGTTGGGATAGAAGTACAAGCCTGTAACAGCATAGTCCGATTTGGGATTTTGAGGTTTCTCTTCAATAGAGAGAACCTTGCCCTTGCTGTCAAATTCTGCCACACCGTAGCGTTGAGGGTCTTTTACCCTGTAACCAAACACCGTTGCAGTGTTGTCTTTGTCCGCATTGGTAACCGCTTGTCTCAACATGGAAGAAAAACTCTGCCCGTAGAAAATATTATCGCCCAATATCATGCAGACATTGTCCCTGCCGATAAATTCTTCGCCAATGATGAAAGCCTGAGCAAGCCCGTCGGGCGAGGGTTGCTCCGCATACTGAATTTTTATTCCCAATTCGCTGCCGTCTTTGAGCAGACGCTTGAAGCAGGGCAGGTCTTCGGGAGTTGAAATTATCAGAATATCTCGTATTTGTGCAAGCATCAGAACCGACAAAGGGTAATATATCATCGGCTTGTCGTAAATCGGCAACAGCTGTTTGCTGACCCCTTTTGTCAGAGGGTAGAGTCTGGTGCCGCTTCCGCCTGCCAAAACTATTCCTTTCATATTTGCTGTGTTTGTTTTGTGCTTTTATGTTTGTCCTTCTGCCTTTCAAAAACTTGTCTTTGAGGCTTTGCAGACTTGTCTTTCAAGGCTTTTGGGCAGCAAAGTTAAGACAAAAAATCAACTCGGCAAGGTTTTTTGTTCATTCTTTGCCCTGTGGGATTGATATTCTTTGCATTTGGTTTGCTTAAAACCTGATACCCAACTGCTTTGCTTTGTTTCGGTAGAAAAATATCCTGAGTAGCTTGAAGTTGTGCTTGAAAAGCAGCAACAAGAAGTTCTTTGGCTGCCTGTAAACCAAGAAGTGCTTCAAATAACCATAGATTACCCTGTACATAAACATACTTTTGAAGTTCCAAGTCCAAAAGTCGGGTTTGAAATAATAGACTTGGTATTTGCGAACGGAGCTTACCTTGTTTGTTGCATTGCCTTCGGGAGGGTCAATGCGGTAAAAGGCTGTAACAAAGTCGGTTTGTGCAAGAGTGAATTGCTCTTTTAGCCTGAACCAACAATCAAAATCTTCTCCCTTTATCAGCTTGGTGTCAAATCCTCCGGCTTTTTCGAAGCATTGTTTCTTGATTGCGGCAGTCGAAGACCAAATTATATGTTGGTCTTTCAGCAGTCTGACATACAAATCATTGACAATGTAACAATTTATCTTTTGTTCGATGTTTTCTAATTTGTCCGTGTAGTTTTCATTTGAGGATATTTTCTCGTAATTGGTGCAAAGCATCTCTGCTTGCGGGAAACGCTCGTGCAGTTTTGCCAAGGTCTCCAAATGTAAGTGCGTCCAAATGTCGTCTGCATCAAGAAAGGCTATCCAGCTGTTGCGAGCTGCTGCAATGCCTGCATTTCTTGCTGCCGACACTCCCGAATTTTTCTGACTGATAAGGCGAAGTCTTTTGTCCTTGTATTCTCTTACTATTTCTGCTCCTCGGTCTGTCGAACCGTCATCTACAACTATCACCTCAAAATCCTGACAACTCTGATTGAAAACGCAATCGAGTGCCTGCCGTATGCAGTCTTGCTTATTATATAATGGTATGACGATTGAAAATCTCATCTTTCTATTTTTCCAAGTTGCCGATTAAAAATTGCAAGGAGCGTACTCGTTCCAGCGATAGTTTGTTTTCGACTGCCGTATAGTCGATTGGTTGTTTCAACATCTCGAAAGATATGTCGGATTGTTCACTTAACAGTCTGCTTTCCAAACCGTAGAGCGACAGCAGGCTGACAAATCGCGACAATCCCCTGTCGGGATTTGCCACAACGGCAAAGGGTTTGCGAAAGATTATCGCAAAGACAGTGCCATGAAAAGAATCGGTAAGCACAAAGTCAGCTTTCCAAAATCCCTCTATCCATTTCTCGACGGCAGGATACACACACCGAGCGTCAAAGTGCCTTGTGTCTCTGCCCAATACTCTTTCGGGCATTATGGAGAAAGATTTGAGTTGCAACTCTTCTTCCAACTGTTTTTGCAAGGCAAGTTTTCGTGGCGTTTTGTCCAAGATATAGGTCATCATGCCGCCTTGCGGAAGAACCTCTCCGCTCTTTTCAATCAGTTCGATGTAGTCGTTGCTTTCCAAAAGCAGCGTAGGGTCAAGTACGTTTGTTGCTTTGGTGTCCAAGTATTTCTCGCATAGCTCCACGGCATCGCTCTCTCTTACGCTCAGTGCCGCAAATCGCTTTGCCAAAAGTCTCAATCGCTCTGTCTCTTGGCTGTTGTACTGCCATTTGCTCAGCCCGAAAGAGGCGGCATAGGCTATTTTTTTGGCTCTGTCTGCCAAGTCAAAGTCGCAAAAGTAGCTTTCGACCCTGCCATAGTCCCTTCGCCACACTTGGTCAGAGCCTATAACGAAAGTATCGAAGCTGTCAATAAGCTCTTGTCGTGGTTTGGTATTGCCTTCAAAGAAATCAATGGTCTTGATGTTGCTCTCAACAAAGCGAGAGGTGTGTTTGGACATTTCTTTCCACTCCTTGCGGCTTTCTCTTCGGGGAAAGGGATTGACGCTCCGCCTTTTGAGAAGATAATGTGCCACAGTGCGTTTGGCAGTGTCGCAAGCATTGAACCAAAAGGAGTTGAAGCGTTTCGGAAATCGGTCTGTAACAACATCAAATCCCGCTTTCTCAATCACTCTCTGCAAAGCCCAAGCCTGCAACAACGCTCCGTAGTTGTTCCACAGCGGTTGGGTGAGAATACATACCTTTTTACTTTTCATCTTTCGCTTTTTTGCTTTTTCAAAGCCTGACAATCTGCCGTTTTATGCCCTGCAAAGGTAGTGCAAATTTCTCCGATTGACAAACTGTTTTTGCAAGATGCTGTAATTATTTCATTATCACAGAGTTCTAAAACGCCGTTTCGTTCGTCTGAAACGCCGTTTTGGCAGAACGAAACGGCGTTTTGGAAAAATAAATCGGCGTTTTGGTTTTCTCTTTCTTTCAGGGCGTGTTGTCCTTTTGTCTGACAAGCAGAACTTTTTGCACAAAAACAGCTGACAAGATGTCAGAAAAGTGCTTTTGGAACGATTTTTTCTTGTGTCGTTGTAGTAAAAACTATGATTTAATCATCAAATAACATATAATATATGAAAGGTTCGATAAACGTAAAGACGGAGAACATTTTTCCGGTCATCAAAAAGTTTCTTTACTCAGACCATGAGATTTTTCTAAGAGAGATAGTATCAAACGCAGTCGATGCAACACAAAAATTAAAGACCCTTTCCTCGTTGGGAGAGTTTAAGGGAGAGTTCGGAGACTGCACCATAGATGTGAAGATTGACGAAAAGGCAAAGACACTCACCGTTATAGACCGCGGTATCGGCATGAGCAAGGAGGAAGTCGAGAAGTACATAACACAGATTGCTTTTTCGGGAGCAGAAGAGTTTGTTGAAAAATACAAAGGCAAGAGCGAATTGGAGGCAAACAGCCTTATCGGTCATTTCGGATTGGGATTTTTCTCCTCTTTCATGGTGTCTGACTTGGTCGAGATAAGAACAAAATCTTTCAAAGACACTCCCGGCGTTCATTGGACTTGCGACGGAAGCACCGATTACACCATTGAAGAGTGCGACAAGAGCGATCGAGGCACCGAAGTGATAATGCACATTGACGAATCATCAAGCGAGTTTTTGCAAGAGAGCAAAATTTTGGAGCTTTTGAACAAGTACTGCAAGTTTATGCCTGTTGCAATTCGTTTTGGTCAGGAAAGCGTATGGGAAGACAGCGAAACAGAAAAAGACGACAAAGGAAATCCGAAACGAGTTGAGAAAAAGAAAGACCGAATTATCAACGACACAAATCCACTCTGGAAACAAAAACCCGCAGACTTGAAAGACGAAGACTACAACAAGTTCTTCCACAAGCTATATCCGATGAACTTTGACGAACCGCTCTTCCACATTCACCTGAATGTCGATTATCCGTTCAATCTTACCGGAATACTTTACTTTCCCAAGGTAAAAAAGAACATAGACCCTACAAGGGAGAAAATACAACTTTATTGCAATCAGGTATTTGTTACAGACAGCGTTGAGGGAGTTGTTCCCGAGTACATGATGTTGATGAGAGGAGTTTTGGACTCGCCCGATATTCCTTTGAATGTGTCGCGTTCTTACTTGCAAGCGGACGGAAATGTAAAGAAAATCTCTTCTCACATTTCCAAAAAGGTTGCCGAGAAGCTGGAACAGATGTATAAGGACAACAAAGAAGAGTTCTTGAAAAAATGGGACGACCTTGCAATCTTTATAAAGTATGGTATGATAAGCGACGAGAAGTTCTATGAGAGAATGAACAAGGTGTGTCAGTTGAAGAACGTGCAGGGAGAGTACTTTACCTTTGAGGATTACAAGAAGAAAATAGAGACTGCACAGACCGACAAGGACAAAAAGTTGGTTTATTTGTACGCTCAGAATGTCGAAAACCAATATCCTTATATCCAAGCGGCAAAAGACAGAGGCTATGACGTACTTCTTATGGACGGAATACTCGATAGTCATTTTATTCAGATGCTTGAACAGAAGTTTACCGACAGTCGCTTTGTCAGAATAGACTCCGACACCATAGACAAGCTCATTCCGAAAGATGAGGTAGTGCCTTCAAAGCTCAATGAGGACGAATGCAAGAAGGTAAAGGAAATGGTGGAGATGATTTTCGACAAAGAAAAATTCTCGGTTCAGACAGAAAGCATGGAACAAGACGTTCAACCATTCACCATTACTCAAAACGAATTTATGAGACGAATGAAGGAAATGAGCGAAATGGGAGGCGGAATGGCATCTTTCTATGGTGATATGCCGGATCACTACAACGTTGTGGTAAATACCAATCATGAAGTAATATCTCAGCTGTTGAATGAACAAGATACCGAAAAACGTGTTAATATATTGAACCAACTGAAAGACCTTGCCTTGTTGCAACAAGGTCTTTTGAAGGGTGAGGCTTTGGACAGCTTCATCAAAAGAAGTGTTCAGATAATAAAGTAGAGAATTTTCTTTAAGCTGGTTTTGACACAGGCTGCTTTCATCAAATTATCTCAAAAAGACAATTTTTTTGAAGCAGCCTTTTGTTTTTCACAGTTTCAAGTGCTATCTTTGCAAAACGAAACACAAACAAAACAAAGCGATGATTTTCTTCCCAAATTGCAAGATAAACATAGGTCTGAGCATAGTCGGCAGGCGTCTGGACGGCTTTCATGAGATTCGTTCGCTGTTTTATCCTGTCGGATTGTGTGATGCTTTGGAAATTCGCCCGTCGGAGAAAGATGAAAGCACCTTTACCCTCACGGGAAGCGACATAGGAGAGTGCAAAAGCGAAGATAATCTTTGTATGAAAGCCTTTCGACTTGTGCAGAAAGACTATCCGCAAATCGGACAGGTGAATATGCACCTTCATAAAGCCATTCCCGCCTTTGCAGGCTTGGGAGGAGGAAGCTCCGATGCGGTGAGCGTTTTGCAACTTGTCGATTTTGTCTTCTCACTCGGGCTTTCTAAAGAACAAATCCTTGCATACGCCGCCTCAATTGGCTCTGATTGTGCTTTCTTTGTTGAAAACAAGCCTGCCTGTGTGAGCGGAAGAGGAGAGATAATCAAGCCTGCGGACATTTCTTTGGCAGGAAAGTATATCGTTTTGGTCAAACCCGACATCAAAATCTCGACCAAGCAAGCATACCAAGGCGTAAGCCCCAAGCCAACAGAGGTAGATTATGAACATTTGCCCCCGATTGAGGTTTGGAAAGATGTTTTGGTGAACGATTTTGAGCAATCGCTCTTTCCAAAGTACCCCGAACTTTCTGCAATCAAGCAAAACCTTTACGAAAACGGAGCAATTTATGCCTCACTTTCGGGAAGCGGAGCAACGGTTTATGGAATTTTTGAAAAAGAATTGGATTTGGGAAGAATAAAAAGAGGAAAAGATGCGTTTGTTTGGCAGGGAATACTCGATTAAATTTCAAAATAATAATATAAAACACAAACAGCAATGAGCGAATTATTGAATTTGGAACCTAAGTCTTTGTGGAAGCATTTCGATAAGATATGTTCCATTCCTCATCCTTCAAAACATGAGGAAAAAATTGTGGCAGCATTGGTTGAATTTGCAAAAGCCAATAACATAGAATACAAAGTTGATGAAACAGGAAACGTAATCATGCGAAAGCCTGCCTCAAAGGGTATGGAAAATCGCAAAGGCGTTATTTTGCAAGCTCATGTCGATATGGTGCCTCAAAAGAATAACGATACAAAACACGATTTCGTCAATGACCCTATCAAGCCTCGCATCGACGGAGATTGGGTTCGTGCAACCGGAACGACACTTGGAGCAGACAACGGCATAGGAGCTTCGGCTGCATTGGCAGTTTTGGAAGACAAAGAGATGGTTCATGGTCCTATAGAGGCATTATTCACAATTGATGAGGAGACCGGAATGACCGGAGCCTTCGGTTTGAAAGCAGGAGAGTTGAACGGAGATATTTTGTTGAACCTTGACTCGGAGACAGAGGGCGAATTGTATGTCGGATGTGCCGGAGGAATTGATGCAACAATTACTTTCGATTTCACAAAAGAGGCAATGCCTGCAGGTTATAAGGCATACGAATTGACTGTAAAGGGAATGAAGGGCGGCCACTCGGGAATGGACATCATTCTTGGCAGAGGAAACGCCAACAAAACCTTGTTCAGAGTGTTGAAAGCCTTGGAAAAAGTTGATTATCGCCTTGGAGAAATCAACGGAGGCAGCCTTAGAAATGCCATTCCGAGAGAAGCGTTCTGCACGGTGGCAATTCCAAGTGCCAAAGTATCGGAAGCAGAAGCTATTGTCAAAGAATACGAAAGCATTGTGAAGAATGAGCTTGCCGCAGTAGAGCCTGAGATGGAAATATCTTTGAAAGAGGCATCTTCTTGCGACTTTGTGATTGACCAAGATACCGCAAAGAGAGTTGTTCGTGCCGTATATGCTTGTCCGAACGGCATATATAGAATGAGTGATTCGATGGAAAATCTTGTTGAAACATCGTCCAATCTTGCCATTGTCAAGACTGACGGAAGCAAAATCGTCGCTTGTGCATTGCTAAGAAGCTCTGTCGATACTGCAAAAGAGGACTTTGCTCAAATGATGGCAAGTGTTATCGAATTGGCAGGCGGAAAGATTGAATTTACAGGCGGTTATCCGGGCTGGAAACCAAATATGAACTCGCCTATCTTGGAGACTATGACAAGCACATACAAGAAATTGTTTGGCAGAACTCCGAAAGTAATGGCAATACATGCAGGTTTGGAGTGCGGATTGTTGGGAGGCGTTTACAAAAATTGGGATATGATTTCATTCGGTCCTACAATCAAGCACCCACATTCCCCAGATGAAAAAGTAAACATAGAGTCGGTTAAATTGTTCTGGGAATATCTTACCGAAACTCTCAAGAATGTTCCGACAAAGTAAAGAATTTTTTTGTTGTCATGACCAAAACCCTTTTGCACATTGCTGCAAAAGGGTTTTGATATTGCTGTTTGTTTTATTATCTCAACAAATCGCTGCCCAATATAGCGTCAGTGCAAACGATGACAGCAACATCGAATGGCGTCAAATCAAGACAGGGCGGTTTCAATTAGTCTATCCCGATTTTTATGAGGCAAATGCCATGCGTCTTGCAAGGGTTTTGGATACCGTAAGCACCCACATAGGCAATTCGCTCGGCACTTCTGCACCCAAAATCCCCATATTGCTTCACACCAACGGCAGCAAATCCAATGGTTTTGTGGTGTGGGCTCCAAAAAGAATGGAGCTTTGGACCACTCCTCCGCCCGAACATTATGCCTACCCTTGGTCTTGGCAGTTGGCATTGCACGAATATCGCCACACCTGCCAGATGCAGGCACTGAACAAGGGAATTACAAAGTGGCTCAATGCTGTTTTCGGCGAACATATCTTGGGAGCAATGTCGGGAGTTTTCATTCCGCTGTGGTTTATGGAGGGAGATGCCGTGGTGGCAGAAACAGCCATGTCGCCAACAGGGCGTGGGCAAACTCCCGAATTCAAGATGCAGTTCAAGGCTCAGCTGTTGGAAAAAGGCGTATTCAACATCGACAAGCTCTCTTTGGGGTCTCGCAAAGATTTTGTGCCGAGCAAGTATGTTTTTGGCTTCTATATGAGTGCATATTCTCGTCATTTGTATGGCAAAGACGTCTTTTCGGAGGTTGTGGAAACAACAACCAAAGGTTGGTGGAAGGGTAATTGGTTTACCAAAACCAAGACTGAGAAATATGATTATGCCAAGGTATATGACCTTTTGACCGATACGCTTGTATCCTATTGGCAAGGCGAGAGAGCAGCTTGGCAAAACGAAAACACATCGAGCCTTACCGAAACAGGAGTTGCAAAAAAGCACTACACCAACTACCAAAATCCTATTGCAATAGGCAAAGACAGTGTTTTGGCTCTGCAATCAAGCAATTTTGATTTGCAATCTCTTGTACTAATCAGCCAAGGCAAGGCACAGACATTGCGTTCTCTGCCTTTTCTAAACCATTCTTATTTTGACTGCAAGGACGGAAAAATTCTCTATTCCCAGCTCTCGCAAAATCCTCGCTGGGGTCAGCAGAACTATTCCGACATTATAGAATACGACTTCAAGAACAACAAATACAGGGTTCTCACTTCGATGGCAGTTTTCTTCAATCCGGTTTACAATCCTGCCGATTCGACCCTCATTGCCGCCATTCAGACCGACTCAAACGACAATCAATCCCTTGTAATCCTCAGTCCGAACGGCAAGTTCTTCAAAACCAAGAAACTATTGTACAAAAACAAAAGCCAGTATGTCGCTTCGGTAAGCACAAACGAAGAGGTTGCTTTTGCCTTTCCTTGTTGGAACGAAAATGGGACAATGCTCTATGTCATCGAAACTTCCGAACAAGGCAAGTGTATCGCAAGTTATGACATTGCAAGCATGGAACGCCGACAAATAACCGACAATTCGTTTGACGACATAAGTCATTTGAAAATCCATGGCGGCAGACTATATTTCATAAGAGACGTAAAAGGTAAGTATGAGCTTGTTTCGACCGACCTTTCGGGGCAGAATGCACGCTTGGAGACCAATACCGAGTATGGAATAGAGAATTTTTCGTTCTTTGTCGGCAATAGCGAACCTTCGGAGCAGGATTTGTTTGTTTCTGCCTACAATTCGGACGGCTACAGGGTGGTAAAAACCGAGCCTCTTGGCGAAAGCATTGATTTGTCGGATAAAAATCCCGAGCAAATTTTTGTAAAAGATTTGAGAGAGCAAGAGAACTTCATGCTCGATGCCGAGTGCTTTACCTCTTGCGGCAAGAGCTTTAAGAGCGAACCTTATTCCAAGACGACACATCTTTTTAATTTCCACTCTTGGGCTCCGCTTTATCTCAATATATCGAAGATTGATTTGGGCATAGGGGTGAGTTTCTTCTCCCAAAACCTGCTTTCAACCTCTGTTTTGCAGTTCGGATACAAGTACAACCCCTTTGACATCAAACATGAGTTCTATTTGGATTACACTTACAGCGGACTATATCCCATAATCGACATAGAGACAAGCTATAAGAAGCGTTCGCTTGTTTTGGAAGAGCCTTTGGACACTTTGAATGCTCAATGGGACGAGTTGATGAGCGGAATTAAAATAGCGTTTCCCTATGCTTGGAACACACAACGAAGTGTCAATTCTGTCAAACTTAACTTTGACCTTTCTGTTCGTCGTCTGCTTCACCAAGAAATGGAAGACAAGGCAGCAACTGTGCAAGTTCTCGATAAGTTCAGTACATTCGGAGCAGAATTGAGCCTTAATTTTCTCTCGCCAATGTGTCGCAACGATATAGTTCCCCGATTTGGTGAAGCGGTTCGGCTGAACTACAAGACAACCCTCACTTCTGACCCGGCAGAGTACTTTTCTGTCGTATCGACAACCTATATACCTTTCTTCTTTCGCAATCAAAGTCTGCAATTAAACCTCTCTTATTCTTCCAATTCGCCGCAAAAGTACTACTTTCCGAGCGAGATAAGTTTCACAAAAGGCATTTACGGACTATATCCTGCGGAGTTTTGGGGATTTTCGCTCTCTTTGCACACGCCACTCTGGTATCCCGATGTGCGATGGGGCAGATTTATGTACTGCAAGAGGGTTTCGTTAGCTCCGTTTTTTGAAGTCGGTTTGTTTGACGGCAATTCCGAGCATTCCTTCGGCACAGATATGAGCTTCAATGTGCATTTGCTCCGAATAACCGTTCCTTTGGAGATAGGTTTCAGGGTGGGTTATCTTCCCGAATTTGGAAAATTGTTCTTCAACTTCTTGTTTAATTTGGAGCTTTAAGCCGAAATTGTTCTTTTGCAAGAGCCTATCGCTTGCTCAACTTCTCGACAAGGGTCATGCGTTTGCCGCCCGAAGGGTTTTCTTTGTGCTTTTCTTTCGCCCTTTCGCTTACAAGTTCTGCCAAAGACTTTCTTCGATTTTTTGAAACGGCGTTCTGTTCAAATGAAACGGCGTTTCGCTCGGATAAAACGCCGTTTTGTTTTACTGAAACGCCGTTTTGTTCAGATGAGGTTTTGTCTTGTGTAACTGTTTTGGTATCAGATGTTTGTGGTTCTTGATTGGCAAGTAGCGGTTCGATGTTGTCAAGATTGGTAAGCTCATATCGCTCAATCAACTCGATGAGCTGTTCGGGGTATTTGGGATTTGTGGCATATCCTGCGGTCTTCAATCCCTTAGCCCAGCCTTTATAGTCGTTTATATCGAGGTCGAAAAGGTCTGCATAGCGTTTCTTTTTGAGGAAAACGGAGTGATCTTTGAACGACTCTTCAACTGAAGAATATACTCTGAAACAATCGTTCTTTTGGTCATCGTCTTTGTAAAACTTTTCGCCCTCCCAAGTGTTATGACACTTGATGCCGAAATGGTTGTTTGCCTCAACAGCCAAACGACTTGTGCCGCTTGCCGACTCCAATATGCCTTGTGCAAGAGTGATGCAGGCAGGGATTTTGTAAATTCGCTCCTGCTCTTTGGCAAGAGGAGCATATTGTTCTATATATTTAAGAGTTACAGGGTCTTTTGGCTTTGTTGTCGAAGCATTTTGAGCAACCGAAGATGCAGAAAGAAGACCCGCAAAACACAAAGCCGAAGCAAAAATTCTAAGAAGATGTTTCATCATTTTGATATTTCTTTATAATTTTGTGCTGCGAAGATACTGATTTTTTGTAATTCTTCGTTATAATGATAGAACATTAAATCAAAAGTCCTCATTGGGACTTTGAAAAGTAGAAACAATTAAAACATTGAGACGATGAAACGTTTAAGTAAAATCTTTGTATGTCTTGCAGTATTGGTTGCAGGCATACTTTCGGCGGAAAACACATTTGCTTCACGCTACAACCGTTCAAAAGCAAGAAATGTCATCAACAAAACAGCCTATGTGATAGATCAGGCATACGAGGTGGCATATTGCTACGACTATTGGTCATCTACCTATCTTTCGAGAGCAGTTTATTACAACGATTATGCACAAGACTTGTACTATCACCGCTCATACCGCTCTGCAATCCGCTATTCGTTGAGAGCAAGAGAGTATGCATTGTACGTTTTGGATAATTGCGACGACTATTGGGAGTTTTTCTATTATACATATTACGGTTGGAGCCACCGTTACGGCTATAACCCGTCTTTTGCTTACGCAAGCGGATACCGAGACGGCTACTATGACGGCTATTATGCCGCATACTGCGACAGACATCACCATGACTATCATCACGATCCTCATTATCGTCCTCACGGACACTATGACAATCACCACTCTCACCATGGCAACAATCACCCTCCTCAACATAACACCAACAGCACGGTAATCGGTCGCGGTCAGACAGGCACAATAACCACGGGAAGCGGCAATGGCGGCGGCACAACTATAAGCGGTCCGGGTTTCAGACCGACTAACGAAACGGGCGGCGGCAATTACAAAAACCTAAGCATAGGAGAATACTTCTCAGACGAAGAGGCGGCATTGTTGAAAGACGTTCCGAACGAACAATCTTTGGAAAACGATTTCCGAAGAAACAATCCGACAGTTACATTCAACGACAGAGCATTATCAACCAACAAAGCAGTTTTGGAACGTAACAAGACAAATGCACAAGAGTTCACAAAAAAAGACAAAAACATCACAACAAGCCGTCAGATTGAAAAGCCGGTAAAACTAACCGCCGACAAAAATAAACAAAATGACGCTCTAAAACCTGCAAACACCAATCCGAAAGAGCTGAACAAACCTTCGGAAAACAATAACCGCTTGTCAAAGCCTCAAAGCAAGACACAAAATTCGGGTACTGTCGATATAAAAGAACCAGTTCGCCCGGAGAATAACCTAAATAAGGAAACCACCAAACCGACAAAGCAAAATGACAGTGAGAAAAGCCTCAATACCAAACCGACAAAGCAAGTCGGAAACGAGAAAGCTCTTGACACCAAACCAACAAAGCAATCTACAAACAGCAAACCAAAAGCCGTAAAACAGACAAGCAAAGACAGCAAAAAGATTGAGCGAAATACACAGAAAAACTCCTCAGGCAAGTCTTCATCAAAGGGTTCTGTTCGTTCAACTTCAAAGGCTGAAAAATCAAGCAGGTCAATCAAGTCTGAAAAAACAAGCAGCAGCAAGACAGAACGAAAACTTCAAAGAGGATAAAGCCATGAAAAGAGTTTTATTTACCCTTTGCGTACTTTGTTGTACCGCTTCGGTGGCACAAAAGGTCGTCAAAGCCAAAACAGACAGGGTAACTGTTTACTTTGACGGCGCAGTTGTCGAGAAGGTTGCAAAGGTTGATTTGAAAAAAGGAGAGAATACCATAATATTCTCCTCAAACAGTCCGGCAATCGAGCCTTACGGCATACAGTTTGACGCCGATGAGGGATTTATGGTGGTGGGTTTTAATGCCGAAACGGGCTTGCCGCAAGAGTTTGTCTCATACGAACAAAGCCTTACGGCAGACAAGAGAAAGCACTACAAGAGCCTTTGTGATACGATAGCCAAGCTGAAAGATGCTTTGCAGTTTGAGCAGAGCCGAAAGGTTTCTTTGGAAAAGCAGTTTGCCGCCTTGGGTTCTATAAAGCTCATGAGCAATCCTCAGAGCGAAGATTCGTTGCAGCGAATTAGGACAACACTCGAATACTATGACCAAAAGTCGGCAGAACTGACCAAAAGCAAAATGACAACCGAAGCAAAGATAAAGCAATACAACGAATTGCTCAAAAAACAGCAATATCTGTATGCCGTTTTCATGGAAGAAAATCCAGACAATACCGCCTCGGCAGGGCAGAACAGCCGAGAGTACAAGATAAAAGCCGACATATATGCCGACAGAGACATTTCGGGAGCAAATATCCGCTATTCGTATCTATGTACTGCCGCAGGGTGGATACCATTGTACGATGTGAGACTTTCTTCCGCAGGAGACGATGCACGATTTGTCCTCAAAGCCGATTTGTTCAACAATTCGAGAGAAGATTGGACCGATGTGGAGCTGATTTTTGCCACAGAGGGCGTTCGGGACAGCGATATGCCTGTGCCATTGTACCCGAAATATTTGTCAAATCTTGAACAGACTAATATCAGAGCTGCAAAATATCACAGCTTACCTCTCAGGGCGTCGGGCGTAAATGCAGTTGAGGAGGCGGAAGATGCAGAGGTAATGTTAGTTTCTTCCGACAAGGGGCAGGTAACTAACTATACTGCAATGACAACAAGCTCTTCTTCGCTTTTCGGAAAGGAATATACAGTGGGAATGAGGCACAGCATCAAAAACAATACCCGAAACAAGACAATACCTGTTCAATCCTCATATTCACAAGCAGGTTTCAAATACCTTATCAAGCCAAAGGCTGCATCGAAAGCCTACTTGCAGGCAGCCATACCAGATTGGCAGAAGTTGGAACTTGCAGAGGCTGAGGCAACTGTTTATTTTGACAACAAATATGCCACTCGCACCGCTTTCAATCCTGCAAACGTTCAGTCAGATACCATGCTGATTAATATGGGAGTTGATAAGCGTGTGTCGGTGAGCCGAAAGGTAAACAAGACCACACCGAACAAAGCCTCCATTGTGGGCAAAGAGTTGGAAACAACGGTCGAAGTGGAAATCAAAGTGAAGAACAACAGGAGCGAAACGGTCAGTGTGGAGATTGAAGACCAAATCCCGATAAGCACAGATGCTGCAATAAAAATTCAAACACTCGACTTGCAACAGGCAGAGTACGAACCATTGAGCGGTCGTCTGCTTTGGAACAAACAACTCGGGGCAGGAGAGAGCCTTGTCTTGAAAGTGAAATACTCAGTCCGCTATCCGAAAGATTATCGCTTGAATTTGGATTGATATTTTGCCCTCTTGCTTCGGCAAAAAAACAGCAAGAAAAATCATGTTTTGAAACCCCTTGAACAGAACGCCGTTTTACAAAAATAAAACGGCGTTCTGTTCAAATAAATCGGCGTTTCATCAGAACAAAACGGCGTTTTATTTCCATGATTTCTATGCTTGTTGTTATAGATTGATATTCAGATATTTGTATTTGGGGATATGGGGCTTTGTTTGCACAAAACAGCCGCATGACTTTTGCCGAGTGAAGATTATTTTTTACCTTTGCAAAACTCTATGGAAGAGAAAGGATTGTCGAATTAAAGGATAGTGTGATGGAAAACTACGTTGTATCGGCTCGAAAGTACCGTCCGAGTGATTTTCATTCGGTTGTGGGACAAGAACATATCACTTCGACCTTGCAAAACGCACTGAGAAACAACCAACTTGCTCAAGCGTTCTTGTTTTGTGGTCCCAGAGGTGTGGGAAAGACCACTTGTGCCAGAATTTTGGCAAAGACAATCAACTGTACCAACCTCACAGAGCAAACAGAAGCCTGCAACGAATGCGACAGTTGCAAGGCTTTCAATTCCAATGCCTCGTTTAACATTGTCGAATTGGACGCTGCCTCAAACAACTCGGTCGAAGACATCAGGGCTTTGATAGAACAAGTCAAAATTCCGCCACAAAACGGCAAGTATAAGGTATATATCATCGACGAAGTCCACATGCTTTCGACTGCGGCGTTCAATGCTTTTCTCAAAACCTTGGAAGAGCCTCCTGCATACGCAAAATTCATACTTGCAACGACGGAGAAGCACAAGATAATGCCGACAATTTTGTCTCGTTGCCAGATTTTTGACTTCCACAGAATAAGTAACGACGACATTGCCAAGCATTTAGAATATATTGCGACCAAAGAAGGCGTTGCATTCGAGAAAGAAGCCCTCCATATCATAGCTCAAAAAGCCGACGGGGGATTGCGAGATGCCCTCAGTATGTTTGACCAGCTTGTTTCCTTTACCGGAGCAAACCTTACCTACAACAACATAATTGACAACCTCAATGTGTTGGACTATGACTACTATTTCAAACTCACAGATATGCTTTTGGCAGGCGATATTCCCTCTTGCCTTTTGTTGTTTGACCAAGTGTTGAAAAAAGGATTTGAAGGCAGTCATTTCATGGCAGGATTGGCAGGACACTTTCGCAATCTTCTTGTTTGCAAAAACCAATCTTCTGTTTCCTTGCTCCAAGTCAGCAGTTCGGTTGCCCAAAGGTATGTTGCCCAAGCTCAAACCACTTCTCAGGACTTTGTGTTGAAAGCCTTGGGTTGTGCAAACAGTTGTGCCTTGGAGTACAAAGACAGCTACAACAAGCGGCTTTGCGTCGAGCTTGCTTTGATGCGAATGGCTTATCTGAGCGGAAGCGTGAAACCTTCTCCGCAGCCTGCAAGTCAAACGCCTGTTCAGCAACAACCGATTGTCTCTCAATCTGTCCCTGTGGCAGAGGCTAAAAAAAAAATGACGAACCCGACACTCTGAAAGCCTCTTCCGAGAAGGTGAAAGCCTCCTTGGGCATGATTTCACCCTATTCGATAAACAAGGCTGTGCCTTTGTCTGACGAATTGAGGGAGAAAAACATAGAGATTGAGAAGAAAAAGCAAAGCTCAAACTTTGAAGCAATCAAACAATCTGTCCTCCGATTTGCCGAAAGTATCAAAGAAACCAATCCAAACCTTGCATTCTCGTTACAGAGTGCCGACTTCACAAGAGGATACGACAACTGCATAGTATTTGAAGTCAATAATTCTTTGTCGGAACAAGACATCGAACGCAACAAACAAAAGATTATGGCGTTTGTTAGACAAGAAACGGGCAGCGATGACTTTTTTATTCAGGTAAAATGCCATTTGGAAAAGGTAGAAACCAAGGTTTATACCACTGCCGACACCTATTCCTATTTTGTAAAGAAGCAAAAGGGAGTGGAAAAACTAAAACAAGTATTTGATTGCGACTTTGAATATTGACAATTAAACAAAAGACATAATGGGAACTGCACTGATATTTTTGGGATTACTCGTTTTCTCGGCACACCTCTTCTCTATGATTTTCAGCAAGAAGAAGATACCCGATGTTCTCTTGTTGTTGCTTATCGGAGTTTTGATTGGACCGGTTTTGGGCTTGGTTACACCCGAAGATTTCGGCAGCGTGGGCAGCGTATTCACCTCCGTAACACTTGTTGTTATCCTTTTTGAAGGCGGAACAGGCATAAGCATAAGCGATTTGAAAGAATCGTGGCGTTCGACAATCAAATTGACGGCAAGCAGTTTCCTTTCTGCCGCAGTGATTGTGAGTGTTATATGCAATGTTTTCGGAATGGATTTGCTCAACAGCATCATTACGGGAAGCATCTTGGCAGGTACGTCTTCCGCAGTGGTCATTCCTCTTGCCCAACACCTGAAACTTTCCAACCAAACGAAGACTTCTTTGATTTTAGAGTCGGCTCTGACAGACGTCTTGTGTATTGTGTTTGCTTTTGCCTTCATGGACGCAAAGCTTATGGGCAACGGCTTGAACGTAGGCAAGGTTGCGGGCAATGTGTTGTCGTCTTTTGTGTTGGCAATCTTGATAGGATTTGTTGGAGCAATCGTTTGGGCAAGCCTTTTGCAAAAGATAAGACAGTTGAGAAACTCGATGTTTCTCACGCCTGCCTACCTTTTTATTATATATGGGGTTGCCGAAGTGTTGGGTTACAGTGGTGCGATAGCCTCCTTGGCTTTCGGCATAACGATTGCAAACATGGAATACTTCAACTTTAAGTTCCTCGAAAAATATCAAAAGAACAAGAACTTGAAACTTAATGACAACGAAAAGGCTTTCATAGGAGAGATTGGCTTTGTGCTGAAAACATTTTTCTTTGTCTACGTTGGTTTGAGTATTCCGTTCTCTGACTTCCATTCAATCATGATTGGTGCGATTATTACCCTGGCTCTGTTCTTTGTAAGAATGATTGTGGCTAAGTTTTTCTCGCCTTCGTCTGCCAACTCGTTTGATAAGAGTGCCATATCGGTGATGATACCAAAGGGATTGGCGGCTGCCGTTTTGGCATCGGTGCCTGAGCAGCTCGGATTGTCGGGAGGAGAAAGCATAAAGTACATTACTTTCTCTGTTGTCTTGTTTTCCATTCTCCTTTGCTCAATCCTTATACTTCTTATAGAGAGATACCCACGTTTTGCGGTGGCTATGCAGTTCTTTTTCAGACAAAAAAGCAGCCGTTCAAAGAAATCCCCAACTCAAAGCCCTAATCCTTCGGACAAAACGGCAAGTCAAGCTGCCAAAACATCGAAAGAATTAGACAACACAGCAGAAGAAGCTGACGAAACACCCGAAAAAACAGATATAATGTAGTATTTGTTAGCAAAATGCTTGCTATTTTGGAATAAAGTTGTACTTTTGCAGCAGAAAAAAGAAACTTTATGACAAAATTAGTACGCTTTGCACTCGTGGCTGCTTGTGTCATGATGTGTTGGTCATGTGTTGATGAAGAAGATTTTGATTTTGACCGCCTGTCTCAAACAACCGTAAACCCTGCATTGGGAGTTCGTTTGTTTGAAACCGAAGTTAAGTTGAGTGATTTCCTGAATTTTGATTCTCTTTTGGCAGATGTTGAAGGCATGGAGCTGATAAGCCGCAACGACGGCAACGGAGAATATCTTGAATTCGTCTATACGCGGTCGGATACTTTCGATGTAAATGATTTTGTGGGCATAATAGACGGAATGTCCGACGTTTCGATAGAGCTTCCTGCGATTTCCGTTCCCGATGTGAGCGATTTGGTCTCTTCGGGAGTTGATTTGTCCGACGTAAGTGTGGCATATCCTGCATTGGGAGTTGAAATGGAGGACATAAGTGTTGAAATCCCCGAAATAGAAGAAGGAGTGTCGATAGACAGTCTTCTTTTGAGTTCGGGCGGAATAGGCATACAATCTTCCACAGTGATGCCTTTTGATGTTTATATCGAGTTAAGTTCGTCCGGAATCAAGGATATTTCCACCGGAATGCCATATACGCAGCGTATTCAGATATGTTCTTCGACCGGAACGCTGCCAAGCAACAGCATAGACTTGTCCGGATATGCCGTATCGCTCAAAGACAGCGTCGGTCAGGGCGATAAAACATTTCTTGACCTGAGATACCGTATCGTTGTCGATTTATCGAGCAACCTTTCTTCCACCGGAGGCGATTTTGCGGTGAATACCATTCTCAATATCATGCCTCTGAGAATAGATTTGGCGTATGGAAAGGTCGGTAATGCCGTTGTGCCTGTTTCAGACACCATAAGCTTGGATTATTTCGACAATGAGGAAGTCAGCAACTTCATTTCCTCGGGCGGAATTGACTTTCAAAAACTCACATTCGAGGTAGAAACCGCAACCAATGTGGGAATTGGTGCATACATTGTTCCAAATGTTTACAGCCTTACGGCAAACGGAATAAGGACTGCCTTTTTTGCTCCGACAGATACCCTTCGCGTTACAAGGGCTGCCCGTCCCGGAGAGATAGGAACAGCAAACAACATTCTCACAACAGATGCTGCGGCAATAGAAGTGCTTCCCAATAAAATACATTACAATTTGGATATACATTTTTCGGACAGATTGTATGACCAAAGCTATCCTGCGTTTGTCTTTCCGTTCTCTTCTTTCATTGCAATGAACACTCGGACGCGTCTTCCGCTGACTGCAAAGCTCACCGACCTGCATTACGAAACTGAAACTTCCAGTCTGAATTTCTTGGAGGAGAATGACTATATCAAATCGGCAGAATTAAATCTCACGGTGGAGAATGAGTTTCCTGCATCTTTGGAAGTGAATTTCTATCTGGCAGATTCAAACGGAAATATTTTCGATACGCTTTTTGCCAAGCCTCTTGTGATTGAGGGTTCGCCCGTCGATTCGGACGGAAACGTGCTTCGACCAAGGCAGGACAAAGTCAAATTGGAATTGACTGCCGAAAAGTATGAAGTATTGAGGCAGGCAGCTACGGTCAAGTTTGCAATCAGATTGAACACTTCGTCAGACAGCGGCTCAAATCACCCGTACGTTCGCTTCAAAAAAGATGCGGCAGTAAGGATGAACGCTTCTGTCAAAGCGATTACCAATCTTACGTTCTAATAATCTCGTAAAACACAAAACGGATAAGCATTATGATAAGCAGAAAGCATATATTGGCATTGCTTTTGGTCGTTATGACTTTGCAATGCAGCATAGTAAAAGCACAAAGACAAGAAATATCTTACTTTTTCAGAGAGATACCACAGGCAGGATTGGGAAACCCTGCAATGACTTCTACAAACAACTTTTATTTTTCCCTTGGTATAGGAAACCTTACGCCGGGATATTCGACTTCGGGGCTGTGTTATCACGATTTAATCCACACTCACCCGATTTATTCCGACTCTTTGCAAATCGATGTGGCAGGATTTTCTTCCAAGTTGAAGAATAACAATCGCATAACCCTTGGTTGTGATGTCAGTCTGCTCTCTTTCGGATTCAGAGTGGGCAAAAACTTTTTCTCTTACGACATGTCATTTACCATGGACGGCAGGTTGTCGTTTTCAAAGGGCATATTCGACTTGTTGATGTACGGAACGGACGTTGCTTCGGGTGAGGCAGCATTTTTTGACGGCGAATTGATTGACTATACAGCCTATTTATCAAACTCTTTCGGCTATGCCAGAGAGATAAACGACCGTCTGACCATAGGTGTGAGGGCAAAAGTTCTGAACGGATTGGTCAATATCAACACTCAAAGGGCAAATGTGAGATTGTCATTCAACGAACAAGACGAAATCAATGCAGAATGCGACTTGGACATTCGCACTTCCAACATTGCGGGAAACGTTGTCATTTCTTCCATAACCCAAGAGGGAGCAACACAAGAGTTTAACGTCGAAGCCTATCAAAATATGCTTGAAGGGGCAGGGGACAATATAGGATTTGCTTTTGATTTGGGAGCAACATATCGCATAAACAACGACATGGAAGTAAGTTTGAGCATCAACGACTTGGGCTTTATAAATTGGAAGTCTAACTGTCAGAGTATTGTGAGCGTCAATCCGGGCAGCCAAGTGAGCTTTGAGGGTGTTTCGGCTTCGATTGACGAGCTTGGAAACTCCTTTGAGCAATATTTTTCGGACATTGTAGATACTTTGAAAACAGCTTTCGACATTCATACTGTCGAAAGCGGCTCATATCGCACTTCAACTCCTATGAAGATAAGGGCAGGTTATAGTTGGAGGTTCGCAAACAACAACTTCCTTCACGCACTTGCGTCTTGTAAGGTTTCAAACGGCAATTACTTTGAGCCGACAGCCTCTTTGTTTTACGGCTTTCACTCCAAGTACTTTACCATTTCGGTAGGAAATACTTTCAATAAATCCTCTGCATTCAACCCTTCGTTCCTCATGAACTGTCATTTGGGAGTGTCTGACCTGCATTTCGGAACTACATTGGACATTGCAAGGGGAGTATCTTTCAATGTGGCAGATTTGAGCGGCGTTTCCTTCATTGTGGGAGCAAACATCGCAATCGGCAGCAAGCCATATTGGAAGAAAATAGATTAAAGCAAAATTATTATAGTTTCAAATTGAAGAGAGGACACGGCTCAAAAAGCTGAATGTCCTCTCTTTTTGTTATCTTATCTGACGCAAAGAGTTGTCGCTTTCGACAATGAAGATTGCAGAGGCGGTGTGTTGCTCTTTGTCTTCACGCTCTTGCTCTGCCACATAATCGACACTTTGCAATATGTCGGGAACTATTTGCGAAAAGTTCTCGGGTGAGGGCATTCCGCTCAGGTTTGCCGAGGTGCTTACGACAGGTCTGCCAAACTCTTTGAGAAGTCTTTGACAGTAATCGTGCTTCGGTATTCGTATTCCGATACTTTGATTGTTTGACAGCAAGTCTATGGGCAGGTTCTTGGCTTTTGGATAGATTATTGTGGCAGGAGTTTGAAGCGAATGCAACAAATCTCTTGCACAAGAGGGGATACTCTCCACATATTCTGCCAACATCTCTTCGTCTTGCACCAAAATCAAGAGATTTTTATTTGCACTCCGACCCTTGATTTGGATAATTCTTTCAATCGCCTTTCGATTGGTAGCATCGCAACCGAGTCCCCAAATGGTATCGGTGGGATAAAGTATTACCCCACCGACCTTTAATATCTGTGTTTCGAGCATTGTCAAAACCCTTCTTACTTCATAAGGAAGTTGATGTCCGCATTCAAATCATACTCTTTTGGTTCGTCAGAGCCGTGGAATACTTTCATCTTGTTGTTTCGACCGATAAGGCTCAGCTTTCCGTCTTTCAATCTTAGTGCGGTGGCTTCTCTGATTGCTGCAACCCACATATCCGGATTTACCTTGGTAAACTCGTTCAATCTGTCGTCTCTTGTCTCTCCTCCGTGCTTAGGGTCAAAGAAATCGGTGTAGTGAGGATTGATTTGGAATGGCACAAGCTTCATGCAATCAAAGCTCTCGGGTTCGATAATCGGCATATCGTTGGTTGTTTTGAGGCTCATTCCTGCAACATTGCTTCCTGCCGACCAACCCATATAGGCAACTCCCTCTTTTGCTCTTTGAGAGATGAGTTCCATAATGCCGTTGCGATACAATTCATACACCAAATGGAATGTGTTTCCGCCGCCCACGGCAATGCACTCGGCATCTTGAACAACCTTTTTGGCATCTGCTTGTTTGTGAATGCTGTAAAGGTTCAATCCCAAGGTCTCAAACACAGCCTTTACCTTGGTTTCGTAGTTGTCATATCCCATCGAAACACCGGCATAAGGAATAAAAAGCACATTTTTTACTCCGCTTTCGTTGCAGAAATCCTTTATCATGTCCTTGCACCAATCGAGATATTTTTCTCCTGCATTGGTTGAATTGCTTATAAGCAACAAATTTCTTTTCATGTCTTTGTGATGTTAAATTGTTATTTCGTTTGTTCAAACCACAAAGATAAGATATTTATTTCATTTGCCGACCGAAAGCATAACAACAAGCCTCCGAAAATTGCAAATCAAAGACAAAAGGGTGTTTATAACCGATTGATTTTCAAATGTCTTTGATTGACAAAAATAAAACGCCGTTTCGGTGGAACAAAACGCCGTTTTATCCGACTGAAACGCCGATTTATTTTGGCAAAACGGCGTTTCATTTTGGTAGGACGAAAAGACAAAAAACACACTCTGCAACACAATAATTTATAAACAATCAATCGTTGATAAAAACACAAGACGGCAGATTGTCATTTGTCGTTTTGATACTAATTTAGTCGCTTGTAACAATAATGTCATCATTATGAGAAAAAATGTTTTCATCGTATGCTGTTTGGGAATGCTTACTTTGCTGAATTATAGTGCCTTTTCCCAAAAGATAACTATCGAAAAATCATATCCGGAAGCCTTTTTGAGAGCCTACGACAACTATGTGAACAAGAATTATGCCGCCTCATTCGAGCAATTTTCCGCTCTCGAAAAGCAAACTCCCAAAGAGAGAGAAGAATTGTTGCAAGAGATAATGTTCTATCGGGCATCTTCTGCCTACGAAATGATGAACAAAGATGCCGATGCTTTGCTTTGCGAGTTCATAAGCCTCTATCCGCAATCTGCTCACTGCAATGAGGCATACTTTTTGTTGGCAAACTTCTATGCACGAGGCGAACGATACGACCAAGCCATAGAGGTATATTCCAAGATGAACGTTTCAATTCTCAATCAAGACGAGAAATTTGAGTATTACTACAAACGCGGACACTGTTTGTTCATGTTGAACAGATATGACGAAGCCTTGGAAGAATTTGACAAGGTAAAGGACGCAAAAAGTAAGTTTGCAGCACCCTCAACCTACTTTTACGCTCACATTCTCTACGAACAAGGACGCTACAACCTTGCTTTGAAAGAGTTTTTGACCCTTCAGGAAGACAAGAGCTTCGGAAAAATTGTCCCATACTACATTGCACACATCTATTACTACCAAGAAAATTACGAAGAACTGATAAAGATAGCTCCTTCCTTGTCCGAAAAATCCCAATCCAAGAGAAGCGGAGAGCTTAACCGAATGTTGGGCGATGCTTACTACAAACTCGGACGATATAAGGAAGCAACACCATACCTTATCAAGGCAGCAGAACAAGAAGGAGCCGATGTGCAGGACTATTACCTCTTGGGATTTTCGCTGATGGAAGAAAAAGACTTCAAACAAGCCAAAACCTACCTTGCAAAAGCCATAGAGAAAAAAGATTCTCTTGCTCAAAATGCACTCTATCACCTTGGTATCTGCTGCATAGAGACCAATGACAAAAGCAATGCCAAGGCAATGTTCAAGGAAGCGAGCGAAATGGACTTCGATATGACGATAAAGGAAAAAGCATTGCTCAATTATGCCAAGGTGGCTTGCGAAACATCGTCGGCATACAACGAATCGCTAAAAGCCTTTCAAACCTTTACCGAACAATTCCCCGCTTCCGACAAGGCAAACGAAGCAAAGGAATATCTTGCACAGCTTTACGGCGAAATGAAAAACTATCGCGATGCGATTGAAATGATAGAACAAATGTCCGAACGCAACCTTTCGGTCAATAAAGCCTACCAGCGCCTCTGCCTCAACAGAGCAATAGAACTTTTTAACGAGAACCGCACCGACGATGCCTTGATATATTTGGACAAGTCCCTTTCTCAAACACATGATAACAGCCTTACAGCCGCTGCATATTACCTCAAAGCCGAGGCTTACCACCAAATGGGAGAATATGAGCTGTCTATAAAGAACCTGAACACTTTTTACTCTGTTCCGGGAGCAGACAAGAGCCAATTTATTTCGCAAGCCGATTATGCAATGGGCTATAACCTTTTCAGACAAAAGAAGTACAGCTTGGCAAAAGGCTATTTCCAAAGAGCAATCGGCAAAATCAGAAAAGAGCAAAGCGACGATGCTTGTCTCAGATATGCAGACTGTCTTTATATGTGCAGAGAATTTTCGGCTGCAATCTCGGAATATGACAAGATAATCGCTCAACAGCTTCAAGATGCCGACTATGCTTGTTACCAGACGGCAATGGCATCGGGTGCTTTGGGCAATTATGCAAAGAAAAAGGAAATTCTGCAAAATGCAATCAAGAAATATGAGGGCAGCAACTACATTGCGAGCATGAAATACGAGTTGGCAAACACCTATCTGACCTTGGAAGAAAACGCTTCGGCAATTCAGACCTATCAAAGCGTCATCGATGATCACCCTCAGTCCATTCACACAAGAGACTGCTACGCAAAAATCGGTATGATTTACTATAAGTTGGGCGAAGACAAGAAAGCACTTGTGTATTTGGACAAGTTGGTAAAGACATATCCCGAAAGCGAAGAGGCACGTTCGGCATTGGCTAACATAAAAGCCATATATGTTGAAGCAAACAGGGTAGATGACTTCATATCTTACACTTCCACAATTCCGAATGCAAAAATCTCTGTGGGCGAACAAGACTCTATCAGCTTCCAAGCGGCAGAAAATCTCTACATGGAGGGCAATTACAAAAACGCAATGACAGGTTTCAAGCAGTATTTGGCAAAATATCCCGACGGAGCGTTCTCTGTAACTGCCAACTTCTACCTTGCCGACTGTCTTTTGAGAGAAAACCAAAAGCAGGAAGCCCTCTTGTGTTACGAAAAAGTCATTGCAAATCCGAAAAACATCTTTACAGAGAAATCACTTCTCAAAGCAGCAGGAATAAATCTTGAAAACAAGAGTTACGAAAAGTCCAAGCAGCAATACCAAAGGCTTGAAGAAATTGCCGAAATAAGCTCCTACAAGCTCCAAGCAATGGACGGACTTATGCAATCTTACTTTGCGTTGAGCCAATTCGACTCTGCCATAATCTGTGCCAACAAATTACTTTCTCTTGACAAGTTGGACGAGGCTGTAAGGGAGAGAGCGAACTACACTTTGGCAAAATCTTTGCTTGCAAACCAAAATACAGGACAGGCAATCGAAGAGTTCAAACGCCTGACCAAGGCAAAAAATCCCGAATATGCCGCCGAGGCACAATATACCTTGGCAGAGCTGAACTTTATGGCAGGAAAGACAGAGGAAGCCGAGAAGATAATTCACCAAATCAACGCAAACCCTTCAAGCGAATACTATCTTGCAAAAGCCTTTATCCTTTGGGCTGACATCTTTAAGAGCAAAGGAAACACCTTGCAGGCGAAACAAACTCTCCAAAGCATAATTGACAACTATGAAGGCGACGAAGAGCTGATTGAAACCGCAAGACAAAAGCTCATAAGCCTCACCGAGCAGCAGGAAAAGACGCAACAAGAAAAGCAAGAGAAGCGTCAGGAGCAGCAAGAGGCTGTCGATGAAATCATAATAGTAGATGAACCAAGATAAACCAAATAACAAATACAATGAATAGCAAAATGAGAAAATATATATTTGCAATCGCTTCGGCAAGTCTTCTGTTTGCAAACGCATACGCCCAAAACAAAGACGACAAGGGCTATAATGAAAGTGTGATAATGCGAAGTTCTTTCTCGCCTGTGGTGAGTGAGGCATACAAGTTGGGCGACAAACCTTCTGTTGTGGAGTCTGAGCTTGTTCTGCCTTCGTTCAGCTATGACAAAACGACCAAACGTTTTCCCACAACGATGAGTTTTGAGAAGATAAAGCCTGCAAAGGTCAAGGGAGAACCTATTGCAAAGCTCTACAACACCCACATGAAAGCCGCAGTCGGCACTTATTTTTCTTCACTTGTCGATGCCTCATATTCTCAGACCCGTTCAAAGGATTTTGTTTACAGTATAAACTTCAAACATCGCTCTTCACTCGGTCAGATTAAAGATTATGCCAATTCGTCTTTTGCAAACAACGACCTCAATCTTTATGCAAAGAAGATTTGGAGCAACTATGCTGCCGATGCAAGGCTGTTTTATGAGCATCAAAGGTACTATTACTATGGCTTTGCCGACAGTTTGGACAAAGAAAAGAAGGATTACCGAACTCCATATCACACTGTGGGAGGCTCAATCGGCTTTACAAGTCTCAATCGTCAAGACACAAAATGGCAGAGCAATGCTTTGTTTGAAGCAAAGCACACTTCGGGCAAGTGGGGCAACAAAGAAACCGACCTATATTTGTCGGCAGGCTTGGCAAGAGAGCTTTCACTCTTTGCAAACAGCAATCAGCTTTTGGGACTGAACGTTGCATACAAGCAAGTGTTGGGAAAATACTCTGCCGAAGACTTTACGCCATTTTTTAATCCCGATACGACTTACTCTCCTTTCGACAACAAGTATGGAATGGTCGATATAAAAGCCTTTATGGACTTTGCGTTGAAACAAGCTGACATTCACGCCTCTTTATCTTTCGTTCCCACATTCGGAAACAGCAGTTCGTTCTATTTTCTTCCCACATTGGTCGCAAGCTCAAAGCCTGTTGCAAAACATTTTACCTTCAAGGGCGGATTGCAATCGGTTGTTGATGTGCCGACGCTTCATTCTCTTGTGAAAGAAAACCCTTTCATTTCTCCGATTTTTGAAACCAAGGCAACCTGTACCACATCTTTGTTTGCCCGTGCGGACTATGCAAACAGCAACAACATAAGATTGAACTTGGAAGCAGGCTATCAATCGATTAACGACAAGTATTTCTACACTATTGACAAGAATGCGGCTCTCGGGAATATGTTTACCTTGGTTTATGACGACGTGAAGCGATTTTATGCCGAGCTTAACTTCGACTATACTTTCAATTCCATAAGTCTCAAAGCCGGAGCAATGTTTCAAAACCTCACAACCGACAGCATAGAAGCTGCATGGTACACACCAAAATTCAAAATCAACATGGGAGTTGAGTATGTTGCGGCAGACAAACTTGCAATTTCACTCATTCCAACCTTCTCTTCTTCGGTCAAGTGCTTGGACCAAAATGGTCAAGTGCAAACTCTTTCATCTAAGTTTGACCTTAACCTCAGTGCATCTTACCGTTACTCGGAGCAAATGGTGTTTTTCTTGGAACTTAATAACCTTGCATTTCAGCGATATTACGAATACTACAACTATCCTTCGCAACGATTTGTGGGAATGTTGGGTGTAAGGATTGCATTCTGAGTTTTGGACGGGGCAGATGAGTGATTGCACAATTTTTTCAGGGCATTCGCAAGGTGAAAAGCCCGAGGGGCTTGTATCCATTATTGGAAATATCCATGGCATTGAGGATATTTGCAAAATAATTGCAGAGATTGAAGACGAGCGATTGACTATTGAAGAGGTGTTTTCGGTAGCTTTGGAAAACAAAAGCAAGGCAGGCTTTCATGCAGCTTGGGTTTTGGAAAAGCTCTGTGAGAAAAATCCTCTCTATGCCTTGTATTTTGTCGATGAGTTGTGCGAAAAGTTTGACCACATTTGCAATCAGAGCAGCATGAGGGAGTTCGCAAAACTCCTTGCCGTCTTGTTAGCAAAGGCAGACAAAGGAAGACTTGACCAAGACCTGAGTACAAAACTCCGAAACGCACCAAAAGACAAGATAGTCCAAAGATGCTTTGAATTTCTTATCGACAAAAAAGTAATAAACTCCACAAAGCAAAACTGTTGCGAACTCTTGCTCTTCTGTGTTGAAAAAGAAGATTGGATAAAAGACGAATTGCAGGCATATTGCGACAGTTTGCAACTAAGATGCGAGCCTTCATCGATGGCATACCGCAAGCGATTGCAACACAAATTGAACAGCTTGAAATAAAACGCCTTTTTGCGAAAATAAAACGGCGTTTTGTCAGAACGAAACGGCGTTTTGAGAAAATAAATCGCCGTTTTATTTGACAAATTCTCACTGTGATTTCTATTTCTGTGATTTTTAGTATTTTTGTAGTCCGAAATTTGATTGCAAATGGACAAGTATAAGATTTTTGATGACAATCTTGTTTTGTTTAACTCCATTTTGAACGATATAAGAGCGGCAAAGCAGAGTGTCTGGATAGAGATTTATCGTTTTGGAAAGGACGCCATGGGGGAGAAGTTCCGTATGGCTTTGGAGGAAAAGGCAAAAGAGGGTGTGGAGATAAAAATTTTAGTTGATGCGTGGGGAACAGGAGCCGAGACATCGTTCTTTGAACCGCTTATCAAGCAGGGTGCAGAGGTCAGAGTGTACAGAAAGATGAAGCTTGACAAGTCTTTTCTTTCCAAAAACCACTGTCGCAATCACCGAAAGCTCTTTGTGATTGACGAAAGCATAGGTTACATAGGTTCAACCAACATTACGGCATATTGTCTTAATTGGAGAGAGTTGAATTTGAGGACAACAGACGAGGATTTGCTCTCCATACTCCGACGTTCTTTCAAAGACAGCTTCCGTTCGTTTGAACGCTATTCGTTTAACAAGATTGGAACAAAACGAGACTTGCACGTTGGCGACTGGGTCTTTATTCAGGATATTCCGACTATCTATCGGCAAAAGATAAAGACCAAGTACGAGCGTCTTATCTCCAAAGCAAAAAAAGAAATCATTATTGAAACTCCTTATTTTCTTCCGGGTCATGTGTTGAGAAAACAGTTGAGTGAGGCGGCTCAAAGAGGTGTGAACGTGATTGTTGTAAGCCCCATTCATTCTGACGTTCATGTTGTGGACATAATCCGCAGACACTATCTCGGAGGCTTGCATCAGGCAGGTGTAAAGCTGTATTTCTATACCGCAGGCAACTTGCACGCAAAGGGAGTGATGATTGACCAAGAACTATTCTCGATAAGTTCTGCCAATTTTGACTATCGTTCGTTCAGATACCAATATGAGCTTGCTCTCATAGGCAAAGAACCTTCTCTTATCGCACCTTTGAGAGAGCATTTCGACTCTACATTGAAGTATTGCAACTCTTTCGATTTTCCAAAGTGGAAAAGACGTTCGACAATCGACAAGATAATAGAGTGTATTCTGCTCCCTTTCAGGTATTTGTTCTAAACAAGCAAATCAAAAGAACATTCCCGATATTTTGAAGGTGGCAAAGGATAGTATCCACGCCACAACAGAGGTGTAGGTTACCAAAAAGATTGCCCATTTCCACTTGCTCTGCTTTGCAACCGCTGCAAATACTCCCGTACAAGGGAAATAAATCAGCGTAAAGACCAAGAAGCTCAGGGCAACAGGCTTGGTAAACACGGGTTTTGCAATTCCGGTTTCGTCCGCAGGGTAGGTTGCAGCTTTGAGCTTTGCTCCCAATATCTCGGCACTTGTGTCCGGATTGTCCGAATAGAGTACTCCGAGGTTTGAAACGATGAGTTCTTTGGCTGCAATGCCGCAAATGAGTGATACAGAAACCTTCCAATCAAATCCTATCGGCTTCATAATCGGCTCTATCGTCTTTCCAATTTTGGCAATGTAGCTCTGCTCAACGTCCATTGTGTTTTTCTGAGGAAAATACATCAATCCCCACAACAAAATCGAAGCTATCAAAACAATACCGCCCATTTTCTTCAAATACTGTCCTGCATTGTATCCTATGTTCTTCAATACAGCACCAAGACGCGGAGTTGTATATTCGCAAAGTGAGTTGGTGTAAGGAGCATGGTTGGCTTTGTTGAACGTTTTGCGGAAAAGAAGTGCAAAAATCATTGCCAAAATAACTCCCAAAACATATAAGCAGAACATGACAAGGGCAGCGTTTTCGGGGAAAAACGTTCCTGCTATGACAATATAAACAGGCAATCGGGCAGAACAAGACATAAATGGAACAATGAGCATTGTTACCAAACGGTCTCGGGGGTCTTTGAGGATTTTTGTTGCCATGATTGCAGGCACATTGCAACCAAAACCGATGATAAGAGGAATGAAGCTCTTGCCATGCAGTCCTATTGCGTGCATAACCCTGTCCATAAGGTGGGCAACTCGGTCCATGTAGCCCGTTTCTTCCATGAGGGAAATAAACATGAATAATATCAAAATATTCGGAAGAAAGACAATCACGCCTCCAACTCCTCCTATGATACCTTGTACAATCAAGTCGTTAAAGAAGCCTTGCGGAATGTGCGAATGGGCAAAGGTTGCCAATGCTCCGACGCCTTCTTCCATCAACAGCATGGGATAGCTTCCCACGGTGAAGGTACAGAAGAACATCAGCCAAATAAGGAAAAAGAAAATCAAGTATCCGAGTATCGGATGCAACAAAATCTTGTCGATTTTGTTAGTTTGTGCAGTTGTCATTTTGTCTTGGTTTAGTAGGTTTTAGTTTCTATGCCCAAAGCTCTCACTCTGTCGGCATATTTTTCGAGTTCGGGAATGAGAAGTTTCTCAAGATTTTTTGCGGGTGTTACTCTGTCAATCGAATAGAGCATAACAGAGCGAGGATTGATGCTTTTGACAATTTCGAGCCAAGGCACAAACTCTTCTTCGCAGGTATTGTCTATCTTGTGTCCGTCGTTTTCGCCTCTTAGGAGAAGGGTCTGAATGATACATTTGCTTCCGAAGGCTTTCAATCGCTCTACCACCGTTTCAAACTTGGCAGATACAGGCTTGTTTATCAGATTGAACATTCGCTCTGTGCCTGCATCAAGTTTCAAAATCGGGTTGTCAATCTTTTGCAATGCCGAAAAAACATCGTCTCTGACCAAAAAAGTGGAGTTGGACAAGATTGTAACCTTGGCTTGAGGGCAGTAGCGGTTGCGAAGCGATAGAACATCATCGACAATGCCCGAAATTTCGGGGTGAAGCGTCGGCTCGCCATTGCCACTGAAAGTAATAGAATCGATTTTTGCGTTCTCCTCTGCCGAAGATGAACTAAGACGTTTTTCCAAAGCCGCTCTTATATCTTTGCGGTCGTTCAAAGGCACATTGTCTCTTGTGTCTATCTCGTTCCAACCGCACTCGCAATAGATGCAGTTGAAACTACAATACTTCTTCTCGGTAGGAAGAACATTTACTCCGAGAGAAGTGCCCAATCTTCTCGAATGAATTGGACCGAATACCATATCTTCAAATAACATATCTATGATATTTTGTTAAAACACTGACACTTTGATATACTTCTTGGGGTTTGCCTTGATGTCTTCGATAAGGGCGTCCAACTTTTTTGCACTCTCATCAAGGCTTTTGTATAATCCTTCGTCGTTAATCAGCAATCCCACGTTTCCTTTCCCTTTTTCGATAACACCGAGTATGTTGTTGAGTTTTTCGATTGTTTGAGATGTTTTCATGAGAGTTGTTCCTATCTGAGCCTGTGCGGCAGTGTCGGCAATGTCATTGATTGTTGCCACAATGTTGCTGAGTTTCTCGTTGTTGTCTCTCAGATTGGCTGTAATGCTTTCGGTATTTGATATGATTTTGCTGATTTTTGCTTTGTCGCTTGCCATAAGAGCATCAAATTGTGCGGAGATACTGTTGAGCCTTTGGCTTGTTTGTTCCAAGTTTGCAAAGGTCTTTTGGAGGTTGTCCTGAGTTTGAGAGTTCAAAATGTTCTTTGTTGCAAGCAGTATGCTGTCGAGGTTTTGTGCCATAGGCTCTATGCTTGACGATAGCCTGTCCAACATTCCGAGTTCGATGTCTGAGGCAAGCGTATCTTTGCTCGATAACAGCTCTTTGCTTTCTCCAAGTTCCAATCGCAAGGCTTTTGAACCCAAGATGTCGGCAGAGTAAAATACAATCTTGCTGTCTTTTGGCAACTTGATTTTGCTGTCTATTGATATGGTAACTTTGAATTTTTCTGCACGCTCTCCAATCATCTTGATGTCCTTTATGTAGCCCACTTTCATACCATTGAGATAAATGTAGTTGCTTTCGTGCATACCGCTCACGTTGTCGTAAATCGCATAGTAGGTTGTCTCGGATTGAAACAAATCGACACCTTTGAGAAACTTAATTCCCACAAACAACAACACCAATATGGCAAATCCTACTATGCCAACTTTTATTTCTGTCTTCATTCTCATGATTTTTCTCGCTTTTATTTTTTGTTCTCTAACGCTTTTGCCTGCTCAAAACTTATGCGTTTGCCGTTATGAAATGCAACAACGAACGCATCTTTATGCCCCAATGTTCTTACTTTCTGCACATAGTTTGAAGCCTCTTGACGAGAAGCAAACAATCCTGCACAGTATTTCCAATATCCGTCAAACTCATAAAGCCACACATCTTCCAATCCTGCAAAGCGGGCATCGTTTGTCGAGAGCTTATCTTTCATTGATGCAAACTGAACACGATATACCACCTCGTTTCCGCTTGTTTGTGCATTGGAAATCGAGTCTTGCATTTTTTTCTGCTCATTCAGCTGCTTTTGTTTGCGTAGAGCCTCTTGCTCTTTGGCAAGTGCAAGTCGCTTGCTCTCTTCAATTTGTTTTTGTTTTTCGATCACGTTCTTCGGAATGAGGCTTGCCACATCGGGAACAGCCACTTTGATATTGTCTTTATGAGCCTTATATTCGCAGATTGCTCTGAATATTGAAGCTGCAATCTCATATTGACCAATTTCGGACATGAGATATTCTTCCTCTTCTTTGTTTGAAATAAATCCAATCTCGATAAGCACCGACGGCATGGCAGATTTGAGCAGCACAACGAAGTTTGCCTGCTTTACACCGCGGTTTTGAATGGGTGTGTTGGCGGTAAGTTGTTTTTGAACCTTGTCGGCAAACCACAAACTCCCCTCCATATATGCGTTTTGGTAGAGAGAAAAGAGGATGTCGTTTTCCGGAGCATTGGGGTCGAAGCCGTCGTAGTTCTCTTCGTAGTTTGCCTCCGACAAAATATCTTTGTTTTCTTTCTTTGCCACTTCCAAATTTTGCGCTGCCTTGGTCAGTCCGAGTGCAAAGGTTTCGCTGCCTTTCGGAGCTTTGTTTGTCGAACTGTTGCAGTGGATAGAGATAAACAAATCTGCACCAATTTTGTTTGCAATCTGGCTTCGCTTGTACAATTCTACATCTTTGTCAATCACACGGGTATAATAAACCTCCACATCTTTGAGGTTTTCGGTTATCATCTTGCCAAGTTTGAGGCTTACAGCCAAGGTAATATCTTTTTCTTTCGATTTGCTGCCCACAGCTCCGGGTTTGTCGCCTCCGTGTCCGGCGTCTATAACAAGTTTGTCGAATTTGTTTGAAGAACTGCTCTGTTGTTCTTGAGCAAAAGAAACAATGCTCCACGCACACAGCAATACCCCCAATATTATACTCAAACTTGTTTGTTTAACCATTTAATTCACCAATTTTCCAAAAAATCTTACATTTGCAAATCGGTTACAAAGGTACAAATTAAAATCAAAAAACGATTGAGAAAGTCGAATTATATATACAACACCTTACTTTTGATAGTTGGTATTCTGTGTTTTAGCTCCAAAAACTTATTTGCACAAGACACGGTTTCGCTATCGAAAAATGACACCGCCACAGCTCCGAAAAAGCTCTCACACTCCTCATTGGGAGCCAAGATTGACTACTCTTCGGACGACTCTCTGACGTTTTTTCTCGATACCAAAGACATCTATTTGTACAATAATGCGAAGGTCGATTACGAAAAGATGCACCTCAAATCGGGCTTCATGAGTGTCAATTTTGAAACCAAGATACTCTTTGCCCAAGGCATAAAAGACAGTCTTGATACCATAAGACAATATCCTGTCTTTCAAGAAGGAGCATCAGAATACAAATCCAAGGAACTGCAATACAACTTCGATACCAAGCGAGGACTGATAAGCAATGTGTTCACCAAAGAGAGCGACGGCTACCTTCATGGCGAAAAGGTGAAGAAAATAGATGACAAGACTATGTATGTCAGCGGTGGAACATTCACTACTTGCGACAATGAGCAACACCCTCACTTCGGCATCAGCTTCTCCAAAGCCAAGGCGATAACTGACGACAAGATTGTTACAGGTCCTGCATGGTTTTCGCTAATGGAGATACCTCTTCCGATAGGTGTTCCCTTTGCCTACTTCCCTTTTACCGACAGCAAGAAGTCAGGCTTTCTCATGCCCTCATACGGCTATGCTGCAAACAGAGGCTACTACCTTAGAAACATAGGCTGGTATTTTGCAATTAGCGACTACATCGACCTTGCCCTAAGAGGAGACATATACACCAATCTTTCGTATGCACTGAACGTCTCTTCAAACTACGTCAAACGATACAAATACAAAGGCAGTATAGAATTTCGTTACGAAAATAACCACACAGGACTGAAAAACACACCCTCTTATAGTTCTTCGTCAGACTTTAAGTTTCGCTGGACGCACACTCAGGATAGCAAATCGCACCCCTATCGTACCTTTTCGGCAAACGTGAACCTTGTCAGCAGCAAATACAACCAATATACCACAAATGTGTCCGACTACTTCAACAACACAACCACATCTTCCATAGCATTCTCGACCAAGTTCGGCTCTTCGTGGTCATTCACAGCCAACCTTGGCGAAACATACAACGTAAACAGTGGAGCAATAAGCCTCGATTTGCCCTCAATGACCCTCTCTTCCGTACAATTCTATCCTTTCAGACGCAAGAAAGCAAGCGGCAAACGCAAGTGGTACGAAGATATATCGTTCTCATACAGGGCAAACATCATCAATACCATAGACACATACGACACACTTCTTGCTTCCTCAGACCTTATTCGCAACTTCCGCAACGGAATTATGCACACCATTCCTGTTGCGAGCAATGTCAAAGTCTTCAAACACATAAATTGGACCAACTCTATCAACTATACCGAACGCTGGTACACCAACTCGATAATCAAGACCTACAATCCTCAAACCGACATGATTGACAAGGATACTATTTATGGTTTTATCGCCAACCGCACAGCGAGCTTTACCAGCAGCCTCAACACACGTCTGTATGGAATGTTCAACTTCAAAAAAGGAGCAATCAAAGCATTCAGACATGTACTCAACCCTTCTCTCTCTTTCAACTACACACCCGACTTTTCCCAACCCTCGCTCGGCTTCTATGACTTCTATACCGACCGCAACGGCAAAAGAGTATATTATTCCAAAACCGAAAACGGCATCTTTGGCTCACCTGCACAAGGAGCTTCGGGCGTGATAAACATATCTCTTGGAAACAACTTGGAAATGAAAGTAAAGGACAGTCGAGATACAGTAAGCGGAACAAGAAAGATAGTACTGCTTGAAGCCTTTAACCTCTCGACAGGTTACGACCTTGCAAAAGACTCGGTGAATTGGCAACCTTTGAGGATAACAGCCCGAACAATACTCTTTGAACGACTGATAGTCAATTTCTCAAGTTCCTACACTCCATACGTTCTCGACTCAAACGGAGTGCTTACCAATCGTCTGCTGTGGGACGAAGAGAAACGACTATTCAAAAAACAAAACTCACAGTGGACGCTCAACATGAGCTGGCAACTCAACTCAAAAGCAAAAACAGAGCATACCAAAGACCAAGAACTCTCGCCTGCCGAACAGCAATACTCACCATTTACCAACCCTAATGAAATACTGCCCGACAATGTGGATTTTTCAGTACCTTGGAACCTCACTCTCGGCTTGAATTACAGCAGGCTCAGCTCCTATATCGTAGCCATTGCAGGCTATCAAACCAACCAGTCGGCAACCTTTACCCTGAGAGGAGACGTGAACCTTACCTCCAAGTGGAAGATAGGCTTTTCGACAGGCTATGACTTTATCAACAAAGACTTTACCTATACTTCTATAGACTTCTATCGCGACTTGCACTGTTGGGAGATGCGAATGAATTGGATACCTTTCGGACCGAGACAAGGTTGGAACTTCTCCATATCAGTCAAAGCCCCTATGTTACAAGACTTGAAATATGAAAAACGAAACGACTTCCGCAACCGCATGGAATACTAAGCCGCTGTTTGCGGTTATTATTGCCTTTATGGTTCTTTTTGGCAGAGCGTCGGCACAGACCTTTGACAGCCTTGCAGTCGAAGAAAGCATACGCTTGCAGCTTGAACGCTATCCTGCCTCAACCTTGCAAGACATCTATAAGAGCTTTTTTCAAGATGCTTTCGGTCCGGGACACTTGATTGACAACCCTGTGCGGGCAAAACAATACATAGAAGAAGAGAGCTTGCAAAGCCACGAAAGCCTTTGCGAACTATACGAGAAAGCAGGAGAAGGTGAGAACTATTACAGAGTAAGCCTAAGCCTTGTCGCATCGGGAACGGTGGGAGCAGAGCAACTTGCCGATGCCCTTTGTCGCAGTGCAGCAATGACCCAAAGCCCCTCTGCCATCGAGTGGCAAAGCACTTGGCAAAAGATAGAACGCATAACCGCAAAATACAAGCACCGGCTACAAGGCTATGACCAAGACCGCAAGAAGATAAACCAAGCAATCGAAAACGGCAACTTTATGATGCGACATTCCGCCGCCTACAACAGCAACTATCACCCACACTACCGCATCATTCACCGCACTATCTTTGAAACCGAAATCCTCCCCTTAATCTCCAAACCAACTTACGACCGATAACAAAAGCCATAGAAGAAAACATAGCTGCAAGACATCATGTCTGATAGAACAAATCGTCGGCGGTGATTACCTTTTGAACTTTGCCACTGTGCTTTCCTTGCATAATGTCGAAGGTGGTTATGAGTGTAAGGTGAATAGTCTGACGAGAGGAAAGAGTGCTTTTCAGAGCCTCGACACGATGCATCATCTTTTGTTCTTCATCTTTGTCAATTATGTATGGTGTGGCAGAAAACTTCATTTCGCAAAGATTTACTATATTGTCATTGCGAATAATCAGCATATCTATTTGTGCGCCTGCACTTGTGTCATTCCCTTGTTGATACCAAGCCGAAATGGAGGCACTTACGCCACTTATACCGAGAGCTTGTTTGATTTGAGAAATGTGTTGCCAGCATACTTGTTCAAAGGCAATGCCTCTCCATGCTTTCATGATGTTTGACGACATATTGTCGTTCATGAATGTTGCACTTTTTTGATGCACATCTACATATTTGAGCCAGAAGATGCAAAAGTTATCTATCAGTTTATAGTGTTCGGTGTAACCCTTTCCGTGTGGAGTATAACGAATGATAAAATCACTCTCAAGCAGAGCAGAAAGAGTTTCGCTCAAACCTCCTCCTAATGGAAGATTGGTTGCCTTGGCAATTTCTTCCCGAGTGTATCCGTAGTTGCGTGTGGCAAGCAATCGAATGATTTTTTTGCAGTCGTCCGCATTTGTGAAAATTGCCCTGAACAGTCGTTCAAACTCGTCTTTGAGATATGGTTTTGAGCCAAAGAGAATATTGTCTGTATTTTGTTCAAAGCTTAATCCCTTGCGGAAATAGCTCAAATAGTATGGAATACCGCCAAAGACCATATATGATTGAATGATGTCATATCGAGATAACTCTATGTTCTCTTGCTTGAAGTATTCCTCACATTCTCCGAGAGTGAAAGGAGAGAGCTTTATCTCGCTTGTAAGCCTGCCATACAATCCACCCTTATTATACACAATATTACCCAAAATCCAAGAGGTGGCACTGCCACAGATGATAAGCATGATATTATCTCTGCCGTTGCACCAACCATTCCAGAAATTTTCAAATGCAGAAATAAACTTGCTTCGTGGCGTATCCATCCATGGTAACTCATCAAAGAATATGACCATACGCTCGCCGGTATCAAGTTTGAGCAATAATTGTTCTAACTGAAAGAAAGCTTCCATCCAAGTCTTTGGTTGCTTGAAGCCCTCCAATCCATGGCTGAGCATAGAATAGTAAAAACTCTCTAATTGGGTTTTTATGCGGTTAGTTCCTTTCTCCTGCTCGATAGGAGACACTCCGGTGTGTTGAAAGGTGAACTTATTCTTGAATGTTTGCTTAATCAGGAAAGTTTTTCCAACTCTCCTACGCCCATAGACTGCTACAAATTCAGCTTTGTCGCTGTTATATAGTCTGTTAAGCTCTGTAATTTCTTGTTTTCTACCGATTATTGTACTCATAATTCTTTGTAAAATTGGAATATTTTCTCATTATAATCTGCCGCAAAGGTACTAAAATATGTCCAATCGGCAAAATAAGAATTATTATAATCTGCCGCAGAGAGCAAAAATGTGTCCAATCGGCAGAATAAAGCGAGTTTGGGTATTAAACATAGCCATATTTATACATTGAGGTGCAAAAGCGTAAAAAGATAGTGTTTCAAACAAAAAGGAGCTGCAAAACACTATGCCTTGCAGCTCTCTTTCATTCAAATAGTTTATTCAACTTATTCGACAATCAATTTCTTTGTTGTGTTTCCAATCATAAGAGTATAAACTCCGCTCGGTAGGTCTCTAAGGTCAAGCCTTATGCTCTCCGTACTTGCTGCGATGTCAAACGTTTTGACAACTCTTCCTCCAAGGTCAATTATTCTGAGCGAGCAACGCTCTTGCAAAGCCTCAAATTCTACGGTTACAAAGCCTCTTGCAGGGTTTGGATACAAGACAAACTCTCCTATGCTTTCAACCTCCTGCAAGGCGGAAGAGCCAATGGTTGCAAACACAGCCACAAATGAAGTATCATTTGTAATATTTATCGTTCGAGGGTTTGAAGTGTTGCCGTCGTTCCAGCTCACGAACTCATAACCGTCGAAAGGTATTGCCGTTATCTTCCTTACCGAACAAGAAAGAGCCTCATTGGACACAATGCCGAAAGCATCATCGTTTGCCGACACCGAGAAAGCAAAAACTATGTCTTCATCAATGCGAGGATTGAATAGTAAGTACCAACGGTTCATTTGGTCGGTATAAGCTCCCAAGCTGCCGCAAGGAACTGTCAGACTGCACTCGTTAGGATAAGGGAAAACATTGCTGCTTGCAATCTCGGGCGGAGTGGTCGCCTTTGAGGTTATATGGCTCAACATATTACAGTCGATGAAAGCCAAGTTATCAATGGTTTCAACGCCGCTTCCGACAGTGAGATAAGTCAAGTTGGTACAACCTCTGAAAGCATTGCCGATACTGCTCACGCCATTGCCGATATTGGCAGCAATCAAACCGCTGCAATTCATGAACGCACTATCGCCAATCGAAGTAACGCTGTTTGGAATACTAATCGAAATCAAACCACTCTTACCATTGGCGAAGTTTGCCGGTATTCTCTGTACACTATCACCTATGTTGATTGTAGTAATCGGAGAAGAAGCGAATGTAGCACACTCATTATCGTAGGTATAGTAGGTAAAGTTACTGCAATTTATAGCATTGAAGTTAAGCGTGGTCAAACTGCTGCAACCACTAAACGCCATATTACCAATGGAAGTAACGCTCTCGGGGATAGTAACAGAAGTCAAGCTGCTGCAACCCATAAACGTACTATCTTTGATAGAAGTAATGCTTTCCGGGATATTGACAGAAGTCAGGTTACTGCAACCATTAAACGTACTACTACCAATGGAAGTAACGCTATTAGGGATAGTAACAGAAGTCAATCCGCTGCAACCATAAAACGCACTACTACCAATCGAAGTAACGCTATTACCAATAGTAACAGAAGTCAAATTGCTGCAACTATTAAACGCACTACTACCAATGGAAGTAACGCTATTAGGGATAGTAACAGAAGTCAATCCGCTGCAACCATAAAACGCA
>JAEDJL010000021.1 GCA_016296345.1 Bacteroidales bacterium
AGCAATGTGAGGCTCTCTTTTTTTTGCCCTTTGCTTTCGGGCGAACAGAGAGAACTTGTTTTTACGCTTTTGCCCATGCAGGGCGGAACTGTTGTTAGTTGCTTTACCCTACGCGTCGCCTTGCTTTGCGTAGGGCTTTGTGCAGGTTGCCCTTTCAGGGCGGTGGCTGCTGTTTTCTTTTTTTTCGGTTCGGTGGAAGGGTTGGAGGTTATGGGTAGCCCTGTGTGTCATAAGAGTTTCTTTTGTATTGGATTATGCTTTTGCCCCATGCAGGGCGGAAGTTTTGTTGGTTGCTTTACCCTACGCGTCGCCTTGCTTTGCGTAGGGCTTTGTGCAGGTTGCCCCTTCAGGACGGTGGGTGCTGTTTTCTTTTTTTCGGTTCGGTGGAAAGGTTGGAGGTTATAGTAAGTCATAGTACGACCTTTCCTGTTCTTATTATAATTATAGCCGATAAGGGGTGTAATCTACAAATAGTAGAAATTCAAAAAGGTCTTAGCCTGCACCATTACAGCTACGATGCCGCAGAATCTACAAATAGTAGAAATTCAGAAAGGTCTTAGCCTGACAATCTGATTGATGAAATAGCTACAAATCTACAAATAGTAGAAATTCAGAAAGGTCTTAGCCTCGATGCAATCTGCCTGTAATACATCTATCTACAAATAGTAGAAATTCAAAAAGGTCTTAGCCTTTTTCAGTATCAACACGGGATTGTAGCATCTACAAATAGTAGAAATTCAAAAAGGTCTTAGCCGCTTTGTCTATTGTCAAACTCTCTCGGGTATCTACAAATAGTAGAAATTCAAAAGGGTCTTAGCCTTCGTTTTCTCCGACCCGAGACCTGTAAATCTACAAATAGTAGAAATTCAAAAAGGTCTTAGCCACTCTGCAGTCCCTTGATAAATCAACGCATCTACAAATAGTAGAAATTCAAAAAGGTCTTAGCCCAATATAACAACATGGCGAAGAAATACAATCTACAAATAGTAGAAATTCAAAAAGGTCTTAGCCACTCCACAAAGAGCGTGTAACGCTCGTCATCTACAAATAGTAGAAATTCAAAAAGGTCTTAGCCATTGATTTGTTGGTTAATACTACATTTGTATCTACAAATAGTAGAAATTCAAAAGGGTCTTAGCCATGATACAGAAACGTAACAGATTTTCGAATCTACAAATAGTAGAAATTCAAAAAGGTCTTAGCCCATGAAACCCTTGTCGCAGCACCCCCCAATCTACAAATAGTAGAAATTCAAAAAGGTCTTAGCCACAGCAAAAAAAAATCATGGATACAAATGATCTACAAATAGTAGAAATTCAAAAAGGTCTTAGCCTCTTTTGCTCTGCAAAGGTACAACAAATATCTGATATAAAGCGTCTTGTTGCTTGGGATATTAAACCAAAAAATGCAGGCTTGGGATTTTGTATTGGCATAATACGTTGATTTAGTTGTCTTTAATCTTTGCTGTTTGTTGGCAATAGACCGGGGTTTGCAGTTAGAAATATACTATTGGTTTGTCTCTGTGAATTGCATTGCCATATTTTACCATTTTATTATCGTTTACGTCAAAAACAATTACACTCTCCCCAAAGTTGATACAGCTGTCCGCGAAATATGTTTTTCAATCTCAGCTTTCTTTCGATGAGTGTTGCCGTGCTGCCGCGGTAAAGGTCTATCACACCATACAGACCGAGAGAGTTGCTACATACCGGTAGAGACAATATGTCGCAACCTCTCGAGCTGCCTTTTTTGGAGTCTGTTGCTTTGTGAGCGTTTGTTCCGCTCAGCTGCACAGTAGTTTTGAATATATCCTCGTCCGTTTCCATATATACGTTGTGCAGATATATGGAATACGGACAGAAGATAAAGTCATTGAGAGTTGAAAGAGCTATATTGACGTTCATTAGTTTTTGTCTTACTTATCCTGCTGGGCAAATTGCAACCATGCTTTGTTTGTCAAGTCATATTTTGGTTTTTCGAGACTTTGCATTTGTCGCATTTGTTGCAGCAACATCAGACCTTTCCTTGCAATGTTGTATGCACCGTTTGCATCTGCATCTTTTGGCAAGTCGTCAGAGGCTTTTCGGCTGTCATAAAACTCTCCCTTGCTGTTCATGACAGGAGAAATGATATAGTCTTCGTCGGTATTGCTTATGCTGTTTCTCATTTGCAGTGTTAGTTTCAGAAGGTGCAGGAGCTTTTCAAAGAATTATTTGTTGTCTGCTGTGCAAATACTCTTTTGTAAATCGGAGTTGATGTCTATCATATATTCCTCAAACAGTTGCTTGAATGCTTCGGTGAGGTTTATTCTTTTGTATTCCTTTCCCACGTACTCAATCCTCTCTCCGCAGGTGCATATAGTCCATTGTGTTTTTGTTCCTTCTGCTTTCTTGGTGAAGTTGTTGTAATCAAATGAGAACTCGAACCAATCTTTGTCTTTGTTGTAGGATATACAATCGAAGCTGCCGAAAAACTCTGCTGCTGCATCAATGTTTTTGTATCCGGTGTCAAAAAGATTGACAAATCCTGTTGTCGGGTCAATCTTGGAGGTGTTCCATGCCGGAACATAGAACAAAAATCCGCTTTGTTTACCCAACTTTTCAAAGCTCTCAAACTTGCTTGTCAGCTGATGGGCATTGAGTATGCCTCCAATTTCGCATGGGTCTTTCTTCTTGTCTGCAAGGTAGTTCAGCTTGTCGATGAGCATCTTTTCAAATTTTTGATAGACTTGTTTTTCTATCTTTTGTCTTCCACGCATAAACCCATGGTTCAAATCTTCCAACACTATGATTGCATTGTATTTCAACATCAGTTGGGTAATTTTGTGAATGACCTGAGACAAGTAGCCCTCTTTCAGCTCTTTTATGTTCTCTATTGTTTTCCAATTTTGTCGGGCTTGCTGTCTTTCTATTTCCTTTTGATCCAATCGTTTGTGGTAGTCAAACTCGTAGGTGTTTTCACAGCCATTGACATTGTATTGATTGATAATCTTGTTGAGCGACATCTGTTCTTTGATGTTACCCTTGCTGTCAATCACTGTCAGATACAGCAAATTGCGTTCGCCTCTGTCTATGCCGATAATATGAATATCGTCTGTCGAACAAAGGTATTCACGAGTTAGTTGGTTGATATTATCTCTGCCTTGGCTTTTGAAATTTATTGTGATAGGAACATGGAACAAGAGCTTGTCTTGTGTGAACCTTCGGTCTTTGATAAGGTCGTAGCATAGTGTTCTTGTCTTGTTCGGGTTCAAAGGGTTCTTGTTCTCTATCGGTTGATTGGCAGGGTGGGTCGGCTTTGTAACATTCAGGCTCTTCTTTCTGAAAAATACTTCTGCTTCTCCGTTAAGTTTGTAAACAACATCTCGAAGGTTTCTTTCGTCAAACAGCATTCTCCAATAGAGAGTGTGCATATTTTCTGTGCCATGGCTCTTTGGAGAGAAGTCCTTGTTGTAGATTTGGAACAAGTATAGTTTGCCCTCATTTACCAAATTGTCTATATATTGTGTTGATACTCTTTGAAAGCTTATCTTATAGCCTTGATTTTCTACCTCTCTGTAAAATCCGCTGATGTCTTCATAAGAACTTGTGTCCGAAAAATGAAAGTCGAACTTCTTCCAATCTTCGTGTTTGTTTATCGAGGCTTTGAAAAAGTCTATCAACTCATGGCAATCTTTCAGATTGAAATTATCACCTTTTTTGTAAGTGCCTCTTTTGTATTTTTGTAATAGCTGTTCGCTTGGAGAGTATTTTGCAATTCCTTTTTCGGAAAGGAATACCTTTGGAAGCATTTTATTTGCACCGGGGAGCAGTTTGTAAACTACTTTCTCGTAGCACTCTCCTTCGCAAGGCAGATTGTCCGAAGCAAAAGAACGATTGTATTGCTTGTTCATGATTGCAAGGTAGTACAAACCATCTTTTCGCAAAATAACAGCAGTATTGTCTGTTTCTTTGTTCTTGTCCCAACCACTGCATAGTGTGGCATTTCCAAAGTTGAGTTTGATTTTGTCGTTTGAATACGCCTTGCGTGTCATATAGTTTCTCACTTTGTTGTACAGAGGCGTGAGTATATCCAACGAATCTCTCAATGCAGAATAGTCAGAGTAGAATTTCTCGTCTTTGTTGTTCTCTTCGCCGCTGCCCGATAGTGGTTTGATAAAGTGTTGCAGTGCTTTGAAGCTGTCCAAGAGGGTTTTGATTTTCTCTACCGAGCTTTCGTCTTCCGATAGTTTTTTCTCCGCAGGATATTCTGACTGCAATAGTTCCTTTGCATTGTTGTAAGCCTCTTTGATTTGTTCAAAGATGTTTTTCTCTTCTTCGGTTTCGCTTTCTCCGGTCTTTTTTCCGAGATTTTCAAAGTGGGTTTCAATCATTATGGCTTTGTCGCCAAAGGCATCTTTGTGCTGCAAGCAACGGTCAATGTAGTCAATGCTGAAACTTTTGTAAGAGTTGAACAGCTTTGTTATTCGTTCGTCGTATTTCTCGTCGCTTTCGTTTTTCTTTTTCGGGCTTTGTCGTTGAAGGTCTGCAAGTATGGCGTATTTGATTACAGCCCAACTGCCGTAAACTCTTTGTGATATGTCGGTGAGTTGTTGGTCATTGGTAAGGTAAACTCCTGCAAGGTTATAAGACGAAAGCGATGTGAGAATGTTCTCTGTCTGTTGGAGTATAGAGCTGTGTTCGTTTGTCTTTTCGTTTTGCAACTTTTGGTAAAACTCTTCTATGGTTTGCAGCACCAAGTTGTCGTTGTCTGCAAACTCTTCGGGTATCCAAGAAAGACTTTGTCGGTCGGAGAGGATTTGTTTGTAAAGTAGTTTCATCTTTGGCAGGCGTTGGTCTTTGTGCGTTTGGTTGTAGAGGTTGATGAGTTCGTTCAGCCCTTGTACTTTCTCGCCCTCTGCTGTTGTTACTCCGCCAATGAGTGCATTATATTTCTCTATGCCGCTTTGAACAACCAAGCGATTGTAGTATTCCAAAGTAAACACTTGCTCCAAAGAACAACCAAATTCACCTTGCAAGTCTTTAATTTTATCTCGGAGTTCTTCTGTTTTCCTTACTTGTTCAAATATTTTGATGTTGTCAAGAAACTTGGGCAGGTTTTGATGTATCAGACGGAAAGCAATCGCTGTCGATTGTTCTTTGTCGGAATACATATTCTTGCGGTTCTCGTGAAATCCTTTGAAATAGGTCGTAAAATCTGTGAACTCTTCGACTGCTTTCTTCTCTTTGTCGTTGCACTCGATTGTTTCCAACAAGTCTTCTTTTATCAGTTCCTTTTTGTCTATTCTTTTGTAGGCTTCTTGTTTTGTGAGTTGCTTTGCGATTTGTTTGCGGAGCTTTTCTTTGGCTTCTTCAAAGTATTTCTCTTCCTTGTCGTTTCGATTGTCTGTTGAATATAAGTTGTAATATTCTTCCAAAGAACCTTGCTCAAACTCAAACCCTTGCAGAGCTTTTTCTATAAAGTCTTTATGGTAGCGGTCAATCAACTTTTTGACCACCTTGTAGCTGTCGGCTCTCTCGGTGTCTTGTTCCAAAATGTCGCTTTCGCGAAACTTTTCTTCTGTTTTGCCCACAGGGCGTAATTCAAATCTCAATGTTTTTGAGAGTGGATACAAATGCGTAAATTCATTCATGACTATCGTGTTTTTTATTGATTAAATTAGTTTTTGTCTTTCTATTTTTAGCCGATGTGTTTAGAGTGGTTGATTATGGAGATTATGCGTTTTTCTCTTTGCGGGCGTTCGTCAAAGGGGTATTGTCCCCAGCCTTTTTCGATTTTGTTCTTGTTGATTATCTCGTCAAACCAATAGTTGTAGTGTTCGTCGCTTATTATGCACAGGTCTTTCATTTGGTGAATGAGTGCGGCGACCGATATGCCGTAGGTTTTGTGCAGGTCTATGGCTTCGTCCATGGTAACAAAGTCTCTCTGTGAGCCTACTTCTTCAATCAGTGTTGCTCTCGGAAGGAGGAAGCAGGCTGCAAATTGGTTGCACAGTCGTTCGGGCTTGTTCTCTTTGGCGATTGTCAGCAGCAGGTGTCCGAGTTCGTGCAGCAGGGTGAAGCGTGTGCGTTCGGGAGTTGAGAGAGTGCGGTCGTCGTTCAGCACAATGAGCGGATATTGTTTCTCTCCCCATGTGCTAAGCCCGAGAATGTCGCAAGGCAGCTCGGCTTCCAACACCTTGATGCCCTTTCTCTCAAACAGACGACAGACGCTTGTTATCGCTCCGTTGCCAAGCTGCCAATGCTCTCTTAGCATCAGGGCAGAGAGTTCGGCTTGCTGTTGGTTGGAGACCTCAAAGCCTTGCAGCGGATTGTGAAAGGTGGTCGTCATTCGGGCTTGCTTCTCGTAGTTGATGTACCTTTCGGCAAGGAAGACAAGGGTGTTTTGTATCTGTCTTTCCTCCTTGGCAGTCAGAGGTCCGTAGGAAGTCGAGCGAAGCGTAGGCAAATCTATCTTCAAGCCCCTGTTCTTGAAGTATTCGGGGCTTACACCCAAGGCTTTCGCTATTATGCAAAGGGAGCTTTCGCGAGGACACATTCGCTTTGTCTCATAGTTGCTCAGGCTCTGACGGGTTACAGCCTTGTCGGTAAGGACTGACAGCTCTTCTAAGCTCAGACGAGCGGCAAGTCTTGCACTTTTTAGTCGTTCTGCACAAAATTCATCTTTCATAGGTGCTTGGTTTTTGTTTACAAAAGTACGACAATTTTTCTTAAAGCGTAAACAAATTCTCGTCTTTTTTCGCCTTTTTCTCTCTTTCAAGGCGTTTTTTCTTGCAGAAAGTAAGCCGAAAAGCATTGTTTAATTATTTTATTATCAGAGCGTTGCACTTGGTTGAAACGGGCTTTCGTTTGAGCGGAATAAAAAGGCTTTTTATTTGGATAAATCGGCGTTTTATTTTGGCAAAACGGCGTCTTTTTTGTGCTGTATATTTCGTTCTGCATGGCAAAAAAGCGTACCTTTGCACTTCAAAACAGATAATAAGTAAACAAAATGAATGTTATTCGCACTTTTTCCTGCAAGGCAATCTTCCCTGTGTTGATATTGCTGTCTTGTTGTGTTACTCTGCCAGCCTTTTTCAAGAGTTTTTCGTTGCTCCTTTTGTTTTTGGTGCTTGCTTTGAGCGGAGAGCTGTTCTCCTGCAAGTACAAACTCAAAAGCATTCTCCGAGCTGACAATCCTTTGTTGTGGCTTGTGGGGCTGTATGTGCTTCATTGCGTTGGTATGCTTTGGAGCCAAGATGTAAAGCTCGGCTTTGACGACTTGGCAATCAAGTTGCCGATGTTGCTTGTGCCGCTGTTGTTTTTGTTTGTTCCCAAACGCATGGTTGTACGCAGGCGGTTGTGGCTGTATGCCTTGGTTTTTGTGTGCGGATTGGTGGGTTATGAGCTTGTTTTGTTTGCAAAGGCTGTGATTGCAGGGGGCGGCATTGCCAACATACTCAGAACTTACGGCGTTTGTCTGCACCATACTTACAGGGCATTGGCTTGCGATATGGCTTTGATTGCACTCTACAAGATGCCTTTGGCAAAGGTGGCGGGTTGTTCTTCAAAGCGTTCTGCTGTTGTTCGGTTTGCTCTTATGGCTTTGCTTAACTTTTTTGTGGCAATGATGTATTCGCGAATGGGTTTTTTCATATTGCTTGCCGCAGATGCTCTCATATTGCTTGATACTCTCTTTGTGCGAAAGGTCTATGGGGAGACTGTGGCAATGCTTGTGATAATTTTGCTTACGCTCGGCTTGACTTTCGGCAACGAGAGGTTTGGAAAAAGATACAAAACAATACATGAGTTGGAGAACCAAAAGAAAGACACAAAGCCGAAAGCCGACAGACCGCTCATCTATGCAAATGCTCTCAACCTGATTGGTCAAAATCCGATTTTGGGAGCAGGTACGGGCGATGTGAAGCAGGCGATGACCGATTTTTATAAAAGTCATGGAATAACAGAAAGCTACCTCAATCCTCACAATCAGTTCTTGCAGACTGCAATCGCCATTGGCTGTGTGGGCTTGGCTGTGTTGCTGATGGTTTATCTTTGTTTTGCTTTGAGGTTGTTTGACAAGGGGGCTTATCTTTTGGTGTCGGCTGTTTTGCTTTCGGCGGTTTGTATGCTTACCGAGAGCATTTTGGAGCGGCAGATGGGAGTTCATCTGTGCGTCTTTGCATACTGTTGGCTCAATGTGATGACAACCAAAAAGAGGAGCTGCAAAGGCAACTCCTCTTTTGGTTTTTGAGGCTGCAAAAAGAGCCTTTATTCTTCTTCGGTATTGTCTCTTGTGTCGGCAATGTCCCCAATGTCGGAATAGTCTCCGTGAACCAACACAAATTTGTCCTTTCCGCCTTCGTCGTCTTCTGCATCTCCTCCGACAAGGTCTTCGTCGGCTTTTGAAAGTCCGAATGCCTCCTTCTCAAATTCTTCTTCCGAAAAATTGGTGTCAATAACCAAATCGACTTTGACCATATATACTGCATCGTCTGTTTCCAATGGCACAACGTAAAGGATAGAGCCGTCGGGTTTTGTTATTTTCTGTGCGGCCTCGGCGTAACCTTCTCCATACCTTTCGTCAAACGCATCTCGTGCTTCTTGCGGCAGTTTGTCGTAGCTCTTAATCAAATGTTTTTTGTCTTGTGCTTTCATCTGTAAATCTCCAAATTTTTTGCAATAATACGGAGTTTGACCATATTGAAAGCACGTTTTGAAATATTTTTTTGGAAGTTTTTTATCATCAGTCTGTGTATCAGTCGAATAAAAATACGATTTTATCTTATTACATTGATAGAACCTTTGAATATTTTGCAGTTTGAGCCTTGTTTTACTGCCAAATTGTAGAAATAAACTCCTTGCGGAACACCTTGTGCGTCCCAATTGTTTTGGTATCCGCGTACATTGAAAATCACTTTGTTGTTTCTGTCAAAGATAATCAGCTCGTTGTCGGGATAGTTTTCGAGGTTGAAAATGGCAAAAAAGTCGTTCACTCCGTCGTTGTTGGGAGTTATCACGTTGGGTATGCGTATCTTGATTTCGGGAAGGGCTTCGACCGGCTTGGGAGCGGCTTTTGTGCTTTGGGTATTTTGAGCTGTCTTTTCGACAGGCGGTTTTTGTTCGCTTGTGCCTGCCTTGCTTTGACTGTCTTCGCTCTTTGGCTTTGCAGGAGCTTGTATGGCAAGAGGAGCAGGGGAGACAGGTTCTGTGATTGGAGCTTGTGCGGCAGCGTCGGTGGCTTCCACTTTGAGAGTATCGGCATAATGAGAGACTGTTTTGCTGCCTTGCTCTTTGGCAAGGGGAGCTTGCTTTTCGGGAGCGTCGATTGGCTCTTCTTGAAGGAGAGTTGTGGTAGTTTCAACAGGCGTTTGAACAATCTGTTGAGGCGTTTTGTCATCTGACACAAGCAGATAAACGCCCGTAAACAAGCCTGCGGCACTTGCAATCGCTATCAGGCTCTTGCCGAGAGTTGAGATGCCCTTTGATATGCTTGCAGCCTTGTTGGCAGAGTGAGCAGAGCTTTGAGCGTCCGCCGATGCCGAAGCCTCCATTTTTGCCTCCAAACGCTGCCAAAGGTCTGCCGAAACCTCCTCGGTGTCGTTTTCCAATCGTTTTTTGAATAGTTCCTCTATGTCCATACTCAATATGTTCTTCTTTTTTCAATATCCGTCAAATAAAGTTTGAGCTTTTGTTTTGCTCTGTACACCAATGTTTTTACCACGTTGGCATTTGTTTTGAGTTCTTTGGCGACCTCGGCGTATGAATAGCCGTCAATGACAATCATGTTGAAGGCTGTCTTTTGCCTTTCGCCAAGGCTGTCCAAGGCTTCGTAGAGTTCTTCTTTTGAAAACCTTTCAGACATTTCCTTGTCGGCACTTTCGCCTGCCATATTCTCCACCGGCTCGTTGCTTAGTGCGATAGTCGCTCGTTGATAGACCGAAAGGCAGTTGTTAATCATCACTTTCCTCAGCCAACCCTCGAAGCTGCCTCTGCCGTCGTAGGAGGAAATTTTGGCAAACGCACGGATAAAACCGTCAATCAGGTTATCCTCTGCCTCAACCTTGCTCGAAGAATAACGCCTGCACACAGCAGCCATAGAATTCTTGAATTGCTCAAAAATCTTTCGCTGTGCCTCCTTGTCGTTTTGGCAACAAAGCCTTATCAATTCTTCGATTGTATCCTTGTTTTCCTCCATGTTTCACAAGCATAGACAGAGAAAAATCAAAAAAGTAAACACTTTGGAGCAAAAAAATTTTCAATTCACTGTAAAAACTGTGCTGAGGGTTTTGTTATCTTGCTCAAACACAAGAGTATAACAGCCTTTCGGTAAATTGATGCTTATTTGCGAAATTTGGCAATTTGCAGCTGCTTTTTCGCTTTGGAGAGTGCGACCGAGATTGTCAAAGATAGTTATGCGGGCATCGGACTTGACAGTCGGGTGTTCGACAGTGAGAGTATCTTTGCAAGGGTTCGGGAATACTTTCAGAGCTTTGCTTTGAGGCTCGGGGGAGTTTGTGCCGACAGCCTGACGATTGCCCATTGCCATAATGTAATCGCCTTGACGCAAAGTAACAGAGATATATCCAGAAGAGGAAGTCGGACGCTCAAAATCTACAACCTCCCATTCGGAAAGAGCATCGGGACGATAAAACAGAAGAAGGGAATCGATGTTTGAGTAAGATGTCAAAAGAGAATTGTCAAAGGCTGCCTCGGAAGCTGATGCCTCAAAATAAAATCGGGCTTCTATGTCGGCTTTGTCAAGGTTTATGCCTTCAAGTGTCCAATAGTGCTTGTCGGAAAAGCGTTCCACTCCGTGCTTCTGCACATCTTGCCTTTCGCCAAGCCAATTCAGGGTGGCTCTCACAAGAACAGTGTCGGTGCAGTTGCGAACAAAGATACGGAAGTAGGAGTTGTCAAACTTGTAGAGACCGTCTTGGTCAATCGTTTTGTAAGAATCGGTTGTCAAATCGAAAAACTCTTCGTCCATGTCCAAGAATGCGGCAACGGGAGTGAAGGGCAGAGAAAACGTATGTTCTTCCCCATTTTCGCTTGCGACGATTTGGCGTTTGCAAGTGTTGAAATCGGCGTCCATAAAGGTTATCGGAAGTCGGATATTTGCTGCCGCAGTATTGTCGTCGTGCAGCGTGCGAGATTGGATTTGCACCGTGGCAGAGTTTTCTTGCGGGGTGAAACGACTGATGCAGAAGTGGTGCAAAACAGTATCAAAAACGTAATAGTCGAAAAAGTCAGTCAGGTCGATGCCCGAGTATGCCGACAGGCTGTCTCTCATTATCAAAGAAGAGACATTGGCAAAGGCAAAGTCCGAAAGCAGCTTCCTTACCGACGAATAGAAAAGGCTGTCTCCCATATAGGCTTTGAGGCTCATTGCAACCAAAGCCCCCTTGTCGTAAATGGTGGAAGAGTAGGTCAGAGTGCTGTCCGCTCCATACAGAGGGAACACTCCTTCGGTGCGAGGCAGGGTTTTTAGAACGCTCTCGGCTTTCTTGCGGAAGTGTTTCTTTGCATAGTCGGCTCCATACATGGCTTCCAAGTTGAGTTTCTCGGTAAAGGTTGTCCAACCCTCGTTAATCCACATATCGCCTGCCGTTTGGCAAGTAACAAGATTGCCAAACCACGAATGCCCGAACTCATGCACTATGACAGATTGAGCATTGTCGGAAAAAGATGCTGCAAGCGAGTGAGCTAAACTTATATTGTCCACATGCTCCATGCTTCCCATTGTGGTGGTGCAGTATCCCACCCGATTGAAAGGAAAAGCCCCGAAGCATCTTTCCATGTTTGCAAATGCCAAGTCGAACTTCTCGAAGTTGCGATACACCTCCGCACTATCCGAAGCAAAGTAATACACCTGCAAAGGCACAGTTTGGTTTTGACCCTCCAAGTCTCTTTCCAACAAATCGAAGTCGGCAATGGTCATGCTTGCCAAGTAGGTGGGAACAGGCTGCGAAAGCGTCCAATGGTATGTGCAACAGTCCTCTCCATACGACACAGAGTCCCGGCGTCCCGAGCAGACAGCTCTCACATTGTTGTTGGTGGTGATGTGAAACTTGAAGGTGGCTTTGTCGGTAAAGCTGTCGTTGCACGCAAACCAGCTCCTGCCATAGGTGTGAGGGTAGTCGGCAAAGGCAACTCCCAAGTTATATATAATATGTGGCTCATAGTGAATGCCGCCCCAAGAGTAAGGTTCGAGAACCTGCCCTCCGTTGTAATATACCTCCACATTGATAACCGAATTGGCAGCAACGTAGTCGGGAAGAGCAATCCTCAGTTTGTTGGCATCATAAGAAAAGCCGACAGGTTGAGCATTGACCCTTACCGAATCGACATTGTGGTTTTTCAAATCCAACGAAAGAGAATCGAAAACAACGGACGAAAGCCTCATGGTTATTTTTGTGTGTCCTATATGCCGATTGGGTTGAAGGTGATTGACGTCCAAGAAAATCTCATACTCGTAAACGTCATACAAAGTGGTCTGTGCTTTGAGTGAAGAGAACAATCCGCAGCAGCACAGCAGGCAAAGAATTATCAGCAAAGTCGATTTGTTTGTTTTCATCTTGCAATCCGATTTTTGGTGTTTGGAATGCAAAGTTACAAAAAACACGAATAGAAACAAAAAAGGCTGTCTTCAAATGCTGAAAACAACCCTTGTCCGAGTGACCAAGCCGGGGCTCGAACCCGGGACCCCATCCTTAAAAGGGATGTGCTCTACCTGCTGAGCTACTTGGTCTGCCAAATGCGAGTGCAAAGGTACAACTTTTTCGTAAATCGGCAAATTTTTTCGCCTAAAAAAAGCAGTTATTTTGTCAATGTGCTGAAACACACTCTTATAATCTTCTTGCCGATTTGTCATTAAGGCAACAAAAATGCTCTCTTTTCTCTCGATACAGAGCCTTTTTGAGCGAAAAAGTCGGCGAGTGTCAAAATAAAAATCACCAAAGAACGATTAAAGTTCGTTTCTCTCTCGGACTATTTCCTCAAAGTTGTCTATTGCCCACTGGATTACAGGATTGAACACCTGCATAAACGACAATCCTCGCTCGCTCATGCCGTATTCGACGTGCGGAGGCACTTCTGCAAACACTGTTCTTGTGATTAAGCCGTCTTCTACAAGGTGTTTGAGCGTTGAAGAGAGGACTTTTTGAGAAATGTCGGGCAGAGCCTTTTGCAAAGACGAGAAACGCATTGCCTGCCCGCTGACTGACAGAGAGTGCAAGACAAGAAGCGACCACTTATCGCTTATTCTCGAAAGAATATTCCTTATCGGACAATCGGGAAAGAGGCTTTCTCTTAATTCAACAGGATAAGACATATAGTTTGTTCGTTTATAAGCCAAAACGGAGAAAGCAAACTTCTATTGCATTTCTCCGCTTTGTTTTTGGTAAAGTGCGACTTCCTACTGCTCGACTACCGCATCACTCATCACACACTGCTCCAAAGAGTTCTCTTTGGCTTGCATACAAAGGTAAACGAAAGCTCCGCTTCCTGTGTTTCTGTTTGTACGCTTTACCATAGGGGCAATCCTTATGATGTCTCCTTCTTTTACTTCAACATCTTTGCCGTCCAAGGTAAACACACCCTGACCCGAAATGATGAAATAAACTTCCTCGTTTTGCTTGTGGCTGTGTACAAAAGGGACTGCCTCACCTGCTGCAAGAGACCCCACAGACAACTCCATGCTTGTCAAGTTCAACACATCTTTTGCAAATACCTTTCCTGCAAAACAGGATAAAGCTCCGATTTCTCCAAGGCTGTAACCATTGCCTTGCTCTTTCAATTTCAACTCTGTCATATAATATCTTTTTTGAATTTGGTGTTGCAAAGATATGACGGCTTTTTGCTCTCTGCAAGAGCTTACTTTTCATGCACTTACTTACCTTGAAGAAACTTTTGTACCAAATCAGACGATTGCAAAACAAAGATTTAACAATAATTAACTCATTAAATTCTCTCACCTTTTCCGCAAGTCTTGACCAAGGAGCTTAATCGTTGATTTTTAATTGGTTTTTTCCGAGAAAATAAATCGGCGTTTTGCAAAAATGAAACGGCGTTTTAACCGTCCTGAAACGCCGTTTTGTGATGCAAAAAACGCCGTGTTGCCAAGTGGCAAACGGCGTTCGGAGTATTGAATCGAAAAATAAATATTTATCAGAACTTGGAACTCAACCAGCGGTAGAGGTCGTTGCCGTTGGCATATATCAAGAGAGTGAACAGAAGTATCATTCCTATGGTTTGCGCCCTTGCAAGGAATTTCTCGCCGGGCTTTCTGCCTGTTATCATCTCCCAAAGCACAAACATGACATGACCTCCGTCCAAGGCAGGTATCGGAAGTATGTTCATGAAGGCAAGTATGATTGAAAGGAATGCGGTCATGTTCCAGAACATTATCCAATTCCATTCGGACGGGAACATAGAACCTATCGCTCCGAAGCCTCCGAGCTGTGATGCTCCTTCTTTTGTGAAGACCAACTTGAACTGCTTGACATAGCTTGTGAGGGTTTCGCAGCCTTGAACGATGCCGGCAGGCACTGACTCGAAGATGTTATACTCTGTTTTCTCGGTCTTGTATATCAATGCGGGATTTTTGCAAACTGCTCCGATTTTTCCGTCCGCTCCCAAGGCAATGCGTGCCGTCTGCTCTTTGCCCGAGCGATAGAAGGTAAGCTCTATTTCTTGTCCCTGCTTGTTTGCAATCTCTTTTACAAAGTCAGAGAACGAGGGAGTGGCAACTCCGTTGAGTGCCGTGATGCTGTCGCCAACTTTCATGCCGGCTTTTTCGGCTGCACTGCCGATTGCAAAGTTGTCGATGACAAACGGAAAGCGTGGTGTGGCAAACTGTGTGGCTTGTGAGGCGAGCATTTGTTTTGCAAAGTCTTTCGGAATGTCTATGTTGTGCTTTTTGCCGTCTCTTATGACGTTTACCTGCTTGGTGTTGTCCAAAAGGATTTGTTCCAAGGCGTCGGAAAGCTGTGTTACGGGCTTGCCGTCAATTCCTACTATGATGTCTCCGTTTTGAAAGCCGTTTTTCAGTGCTGTTTCGGTATAGTCATATCCTTGTGTAACGTTTTGTATCGGCAGGGTTTCCTTTCCCCACACAAAGAGCATGGCAGAGAAAATTACTATCGCACCTATGAAGTTCATAAGTACGCCTCCCAACACTATGAGCAACCTTTGCCATGCTTTCTTGCTGCGATATTCCCATGGTTGAGGTTCTGCCGGCAGGCTGTCTGCCGAAGTGTTGCTCTCGTCTATCATTCCGGCAATGGAACAATAGCCTCCCAAGGGAAGCCAACCGATGCCCCATTCGGTCTTTTCGGGGTGTTGAGAGAATTCTTCGGGAGCTTGTCGGCTGAAAAAGCACAAATGCCATTTTCCATCAAACTTCTTTGCTCTCAAAAGCGAAAAGTATGGGTTGAAAAAGAGGTAAAACTGTTCTACTCTCGTCTTAAAAAGTCTCGCAAACATGAAGTGTCCCAACTCATGTATGAAGACAAGAAACGAAAGGCTGAGGATAAGTGCTAAAATCTTCATCGTGTTTTTCTGTGTCTTATAATTGTTTTTGTAATTCTTCTCTTACTTGTCGGTCGGTGGCAAAGTAGTCCTCCAAACCTGCATTCTGCACAAAGCAGAACGAACTCATGGCTTTCTCTATTATGTCTGCAATCTGTGTAAAGCGGATTTTTTCTTCCAAGAATGCCTGCACTGCCACTTCGTTTGCCGCATTCATTATTGCAGGAAGGTTTCCTCCTTTTTCGGCAGCATAGTATGCAAGGCGTAAACAAGGAAAGCGTTCGGTGTCTGCCTTCTCGAAGGTGAGCATTGACTGCTCGAAAGGATTGAATGGCTTTGAATTGTTTGGCAATCGCTCGGGATAGGTCAGTGCATACTGAATTGGCAGACGCATATCGGGAACTCCGAGTTGTGCTTTGAGGCTTCCGTCTTCAAATTCGACCATCGAGTGTATTATACTTTGAGGGTGAACGACTGCTTTGATGTCTTTGGGTTCTACTCCGAAGAGCCAGCGTGCCTCAATCATCTCCAAGCCTTTGTTCATCATGCTTGCCGAGTCTATTGTTACCTTTGGTCCCATCGACCAGTTGGGGTGTTTGAGTGCTTGGGCGAGTGTAACTTCTCTCATCTGCTCTCGGCTCATTTGTCTGAAAGGTCCGCCCGATGCAGTGAGATAAATGGTTTTTATCTTGTTGTCATATTCGCCGTTTATGCACTGAAAAACTGCCGAATGTTCGGAATCGACCGGCAGAACGGCAACTCTCTTTTCCAAAGCAAGACGACTGATATATTCTCCGCCGACAACCAAGGTTTCTTTGTTGGACAGTGCTATTGTCTTGCCGCTTTCGATTGCCTTTACGGTAGGGCGAAGTCCTGCAAAGCCCACCACGGCAGTCAGAACGACATCTACACAATCCAACTGCACCACATCGTTTATCGATTCGCTGCCTGCAAAGACCTTTGTGTCCGTGTCTTTGAGTGCTTGCTTCACATCGGAATAGTAATCTTTGTTTGCAATGACAACGCAGTTTGGTTTGAATTTGAGAGCTTGGCGAACCAACTCTTCCCAACTGCTGTTGGCTGTGAGGACTTCGGCAGAGAGTATGTCTTCGTGCTGACTTATAACGTCCAAGGCTTGTCTGCCTATCGAGCCTGTTGAACCTATGATGGCAATTCTTTTCTTTTGTTTCATTTTTGTGTGTTTCGCAAGTTTGTTCCCCACATTAGTTTGTTTCTTATTGCAGAGAAGAAACTGTTGTTCTCCATTCTGAGAAGTTTGATTGAGTTTTCGGCTTTGTGTATCTTCACTCTGACGGGAGAATGCAGGCTGTGGCTTTGAGAATCCAAGTGAAGGCTGATGCAACCTTTCGATTTGGAGATTACAAACTCTATTGTGCTGCTTTCGGGAATGATAAGAGGACGGTGAGTGAGGTTGTGGGGAGAAATGGGAGTAAGACATATACATTTGGATTCGGGACTTATTATAGGACCTCCGCAACTCATCGAATAGGCTGTTGAACCCGTCGGACTTGCTGCAATCAATCCGTCCGACGAATAGGTACTCAAATATTCTCCATCGACAAAAACTTCGGTTTCAAGCAGCTCTGAGGGAGACAAACTCCTTATGCAGACTTCGTTGAGGGCATATCCACAGCTTGTGCCGTCGTTCCACTGTGCCTTTAACAAGCTGTGATTTTCTGTCTTGAATTGTCCGTGTTCCAACTTGTCCAACAAATTGTCGCAGTCTTGCTTTCCGACGCTTGTAAGGAAGCCCAAGTGTCCCAAATTGATACCCAGAACAGGTATGTCGAAAGTTTGGCAAATCGAAAGGGTGTCCAAAAGAGTTCCGTCGCCTCCCAAAGAGAACAATATGTCGGCTCGGAGTTCGGATTGTTCTTTTTGCGAAAACGTCTTGAAGCGATACGATTGTGAAAGCTCTGTCGGCATTATGCTCTCTTTGAGAAAATCTTCCTCAATCAAAATCTCTCCGCTCCGCAAGGCGATTTGTCGAAACAAATTATCGACACATTCCCAATCTTCGCTCTTTATGTTCTTCCCAAATACGGCAACTCTCATTGCTTTGCTCACTTCAACAAATCCAAAATCCGACTATTCTTCAATGCTTTTTGAACACTGAAAGACACAATCCCCGCAGCTCGAAAGCTCTCCTTTTAATCTTCGTTTGATAAGGTCTCCCAAGTTGTCTTTTAGTTCTTTTATGTCGCTCTTTGCCAATACCTCTTCGCAGAAAGCATACATCAAGAGCATCTTTGCACTTCTGTCGCTTATGCCTCGGGTTTTGAGGTAAAACAGAGCTTCTTTGTCGAGTTGTCCGACGGTCGCTCCGTGAGAGCATTTGACGTCGTCGTTATATATTTCGAGTATCGGACGGGTGTTTATCTTGGCTTTGTCGGTCAGTTGCATATTCTTGCTGCTTTGAAGTGCCTCTGTGCCGTGAGCATTGTAATCAACCAATATATGCCCTTCAAAATCGGCTCTTGCAACATCGTCTGCAATTCCTTTGAAAAGCTGATGTGAGGTGCAGTTTGCGACCTTGTGCCATACCTTTACTTCGGTTGAGGAGTGCTGTTGCTTGTCCATGAGGAACAATCCGTTCAAATCTGCTCTCGCTCCCTCTTGTTCAAAGGTTACGTTGAGCTTGTTGGCAATCCTGTTGCCGTTCAGGCTCAAACCAAAGGTGCGAAGAGAAGCATCTTTGCCCAAAACAAATTCCACATCGGTGTCAATGGAAGACAAATCGTTGATGTTCTCCAACTTATAATAGTCAAATTTTGCCTCGTCTCCAAGAGAGACAAATAGTTTGTTGTGAAGCGAGCAGGCTGTTTCGGGAGCAGAGTCGTCGCAGTGCAGGAGTTTGAGAGATGCTCCGGCGTTTATCTTTATCCGGCTGAGACTTTGAGCGTTTGCCTTGCCGCTCATCATATTTTGAATTTGCAAAGGCATTGCGATTTGGCAACCTTTGGCAACTTCAATGCTCAATCCCTCGCAGGTGGTCTCTATTTTGATTTTGCCGCACATCTCTTCGGGAAGCTCTATTTTCCTTTGAGACAGTCCGTCTGCCATAGAAATCTTTACGGTGTTCAATTCGGGACAATTACAGCCCGAAACATCGAAATATTTGTTCGGTTTCATTATCTATCTGCCTTTTCAAGTTCCTGCCTTATCCACTCATAGCCTTTTTCTTCCAAGTCCAAAGCCAACGACTTGTCGCCGCTTTTGACTATCCTGCCCTCATAAAGCACATGAACGAAGTCCGGCACAATGTAGTCGAGCAATCGCTGATAGTGAGTGATGACAACGGTGGCGTTTTCCTTGCTTTTGAGAGCATTTACGCCCCCTGCAACAATCCGAAGTGCGTCAATGTCGAGACCCGAGTCCGTTTCGTCCAAAATAGAGAGCGTAGGGTTGAGCATAGCCATTTGAAAAATTTCGTTTTTCTTCTTTTCGCCGCCCGAAAATCCCTCATTGACAGAACGATTTGCCAAATTGCTGGTAAGTTGCACCACTTTCTTTTTCTCTTCCATGAGTTGCAAGAACTCTTTTGCACCCATGGGGTCGAGACCACGGTATTTGCGTTGCTCATTGATTGCCGTACGCATAAAATTCGTGATGCTGACCCCGGGAATTTCCACAGGATATTGAAAACCGAGGAAGATACCTTCGGCAGCTCTCGCTTCAACAGGCAGAGAAAGCAAGTCCTTACCCTTAAACAACACTTCGCCCTTGGTAACGGTGAAGGTGTCCTTGCCGGCAATCACCGAAGCCAACGTACTCTTGCCATTGCCGTTAGGACCCATGATTGCATGAACCTCACCATAGTCAATGGTCAAATTAACTCCTTTAAGGATTTCTCTTTCTCCTATCTTAGCGTGTAAATCTCTTATTTCCAATAAAGCCATAAGTCAATAAAAAATTGGTCAAACTCAAAGAATTTGCAATATTACGAAAAAAAAGCCAAAGCAGACCAAGCAAAGCCAAAAAAACTGCCTGCTTTGGCAAAAAGGCAGGCAGAAATAAACACTATCAAAAGAAATATCAACACATTACTTCATCGCACAAAATTGATTGCATCTTGCTTTGCAGTAGTGATTGTTCCAATGTTGAATTTGTCTTTGAGAACCGCAAGAACGTTTTGGCTCAAAAAGGCAGGCAGGGTGGGACCCAAGTGAATGTTTTTCACACCAAGGGAGAGTAAAGCCAACAGTACCACCACTGCCTTCTGTTCATACCAAGCTATGTTGAAGGTTATAGGAAGGTCGTTTATCGTTTTGAGTCCGAAAGCCTTCCTCAGCTCGTCGGCAATCACAATGAGAGAATAGCAGTCGTTGCATTGCCCTGCGTCCAACACTCTCGGAAATTCTCCGTTTGGCGAAAGAGGAAGTTTGTTGTAGCGATATTTGGCACAGCCTGCGGTCAAAATAAGACAGCTTTTGTCTAATTCTTGTGCAAAGTCGCTGTAATACTGCCTCGAAGTGTGCCTTCCGTCGCAGCCTGCCATGACGACAAATCGTTTAATCACCCCTTTCTTGACTGCTCTTACTATCTGGTCGGTGAGCTTGCTCATTTGCCGGTGAGCAAATCCGCCCACAAGTTTTCCTTTCTCCAACTGCTCGGGAGGATTGCACTTTTGAGCCATCTCGATTATTTGAGAAAAATCTTTCTTTCCGCTTACGGGGTCTTTGACTATGTGAGTTGCTCCTTCCAATCCGCATGAGCCGGTGGTGAAGATACGTTTGCGATAGGAGCTTTCGGCTTTTGGCGGAACGATACAGTTGCTTGTAAAGAGTATAGGACCGTTAAACTTGGCAAATTCTTCTTGTTGCTTCCACCAAGCGTTGCCATAGTTGCCCCTGAAGTGGTGAAATCTTTTGAAATAGGGATAATAGTGGGCGGGCAGCATCTCCGAGTGAGTGTAAACGTCAATTCCCTTTCCCTCGCTCTGCTCCAAAAGTTCTTTGAGGTCGGAAAGGTCGTGTCCCGAAATCAATACGCCGGGACGTTCTCCCACAGAGAGTTCGACGAATGTCATCTCAGGATACCCGAAAGAAGATGTGTTTGCCTTATCGAGTAACGCCATGGCTTTGACACCCGTCTGACCAACTTGCAAGACTGTGCCGAGCAGCTCTTCTGCCGAAACCTCTTCACGCGTTTTTGAAAGAGCGTCCTCAATTTGGGCATAGATGCTTTCTTGTTCAAAGCCCAAGGCTCGTGCATGCTCGCAGTATGCTGCCGCTCCCTTTACTCCATATATTATAAGTTGTTTCAAACTTCTGATGTCTTCATCTTTTTCCCACAGAATGCCGACCCTTTCCCTTGTAACGTTTGCCGAGCAGGTAAAAGAAGGACAATCGTCTGTTCGGGCTTTGCTTGCCAAAGCCGAAAGTTCGGATAGTTTCTTCCTTACTGCATAAAGTTTCTCGCAAACTGCATCTTGGTCAAAGTTGGCGTTGGTTATGGTCGAAAACAAGCAGTCTGTGATTAACCTGCTTGCAGCCAAATCGCCTGCACTCTTTTGTCTCAGATAGCTGTTTGCAGCCGCAAGCTCCGTAATATCAAAAATCAAATCGTCAAACAATGAAGACAAATCTTCGCTTTTGCCGCAAACACCTACCGACATACAGCCTGTGTTTTTTGCCGTCTCCTGGCACTGAAAACAAAACATAACAATACTTCTATTTTAGTTCTACAAATTTTCTCGATTGCTCCAATCGAAAAGCCCTTTCCGCTTTGGAAAAGACACAAATCAAACAGCCTGCCAAGGCAAAAGTTCACAAGGAGTTACAAAACGCCGATTTATTTTTGCAAAACGCCGTTTCGTTCGCTCTGAAACGCCGTTTTATGACTGTCAAAACGGCGTTTTATTTCGGTGGTTTCAAGCTGTTTGAAAATCAATCTTTTGCAAAGAGACGATTGTTGCATTGTTTCGATAATCTCGTTTTTTTTACTTTTTTGTATCTTTGCACCGACAATTTAGAGTTGAACAGCGATGAAGTATTTGGAAACAGACAAGAAATATAAGCGATATACGATAACGACCGCCTTACCCTACGCAAACGGACCTGTACACATCGGACACTTGGCAGGAGTGTACGTTCCGGCAGATATTTATGCACGTTACTTGCGTTCGATGGGCGAGGAGGTGATTTTAATTGGCGGAAGCGACGAACACGGCGTGCCTATAACAATCAAAGCTCGCAAAGAGGGCGTCTCGCCTCAGGACATAGTCGATAGATACCACAATATAATAAAGCAATCTTTTGAAGAGTTCGGCATTTCTTTCGATATTTATTCACGGACTACCTCAAAGGCTCATTACGAAACGGCATCGGACTATTTCAAACGCCTCTATGATGAGGGCAAGTTTGTGGAAAAAACTTCCAAACAGTACTACGACCCCGAAGCAAAGACCTTTCTTGCCGACAGATACATAACAGGCACTTGTCCTCACTGCGGAAACGAGAAAGCATACGGCGACCAATGTGAGGCTTGCGGCACTTCGCTTGCTGCAACCGACCTTATAAATCCGAAATCGGCACTTTCGGGAGCAGAACCCGAGCTTAGAGACACCAAACACTGGTACTTGCCGTTGGAAGAGTACGAACCATTCATGAGAGAGTGGATTTTGGAAGGACACAAAGAGTGGAAAACCAACGTTTACGGTCAGTGCAAGAGCTGGATTGACCAAGGCTTGCAGCCGCGTGCGGTAACAAGAGACTTGGACTGGGGAGTAAAAGTGCCTTTGCCCGATGCAGAAGGAAAAGTCCTCTATGTGTGGTTCGATGCTCCCATTGGATATATCTCCTTTACCAAAGAACTCGTTCAAAACGATTGGGAAAAATGGTGGAAAGACCAAGATACCAAATTGGTTCACTTTATCGGCAAGGACAACATTGTCTTTCACTGCATCATTTTCCCTGCAATGTTGAAGGCAGACGGCAGCTACATATTGCCGGACAACGTTCCTGCAAATGAATTCTTGAATTTGGAAGGCGATAAAATCTCTACGTCGCGAAATTGGGCTGTGTGGTTGCACGAATACCTCAAAGACTTCCCGGGAAAGCAAGATGTGTTGAAGTATGTCCTCTGTGCAAACGCACCCGAAACAAAAGACAACGACTTCACTTGGAAAGATTTTCAGACAAGAAACAATAGCGAATTGGTGGCCGTTTATGGCAATTTTGTCAATCGAACAATGGTTTTGACACACAAGTACTTTGAGGGCAGAGTTCCTCAAAGGGGCGAGCTGAACGACTTGGATATTCAGACCATTGAGCAGATTAAACAATTCCCCGAAAGAATTGGTCGTTCGATTGAGCAATATCGTTTCAGAGAAGCCCTCAACGAGATGATGAATCTTGCAAGGCTTGGAAACAAATACCTTACCGAAAACGAGCCTTGGAAAACTATCAAGACAGATGCTTCTCGCACTGCAACCGTTCTCAATATCTCTTTGCAGATATGTGCAAACCTTGCCGTGCTTTCTGCTCCTTTTATGCCGATTGTGGCATCAAAGTTGTCGGATATGCTGAACATGAAACAGTTTGCATGGTTTGAGGCAGGCGGTTGCGATATGCTTTCGGAGGGTGAGGCAATCAAGCAGCCAACGCTTCTATTTGAGCAGATAGATGACAAACAAATCGAACTGCAAATGCAAAAGCTTCAAGCAGCAAAGAAAGAGAACGAACTCAATCAGGCAAGCGTTGCTCCGCAAAGCGAAGATATTTCATACGATGACTTTTCCAAAATGGACATAAGGGTAGGCACTATTTTGGAAGCAGAAAAGGTTGCAAAAACAAAGAAACTTCTCAAACTCACTGTCGATACCGGAATAGACAAACGCACAATCGTCAGCGGTATTGCAGAGTATTACAAGCCCGAAGAGATAATTGGCAGACAGGTGTCGGTGCTTGTCAATCTTGCACCCAAGACCCTGAAGGGCATAGAGAGCAGGGGAATGATTTTGATGGCAGAAAACCTTGACGGAAGTTTGAGTTTTGTCTCTCCGGACAAGGTATTGAAGAATGGTTCTACCATAAAATAGTCTCCGAAACAAAAAACGAATTATTGTATTTTGTATAATTGAATAATGTTTGTGCCGAGCAGCAAAAGGCGTTGCCTTTGCTGCTCGGTTTTCTCGTTATCAGAGAGTTATAAAATGCCGTTTTGGCAAAATGGAATGTCGTTTCGGTCGGACAAAACGCCGGATTAAAAAATAAATCGGCATTTTGCTTGCGGTGAAACAAAAAAGCTGTATCTTTGCAGTCGCAAAAGGTGGAAAGATTTGATTGATTGCAACCACGTGAAAAAATGCTAAAACAACATTTTCTCCCAAAGAATTAAGTCAATTTCAAATTTCCGTTTTGCATATTTTAGTAACAACAAAAAACAAACGCAAAATGGCTTATTTTTTTACATCGGAATCAGTTTCCGAAGGACATCCCGACAAAGTGGCAGACCAGATTTCAGATGCCATATTGGACGAGTTTCTAAAACAAGATGAACAATCGAAGGTTGCGTGCGAGACCTTGGTTACAACAGGCTTGGTAGTGTTGAGCGGAGAGGTCAGAAGCGAGGCATACGTCGATGTGCAGAAAACTGCACGCGATGTGATACGCAACATAGGTTACACAAAAGGAGAGTATATGTTCGAGGCAAACTCCTGCGGAGTGCTTTCGGCAATTCACGAGCAAAGTCCTGACATCAATCAGGGTGTTGTAAGAGAAAAGGAGGAAGACCAAGGTGCGGGAGACCAGGGAATGATGTTCGGTTATGCTTGCAGCGATACCGAAGACCTCATGCCGCTTTCGTTGCAGCTCTCTCAAATGTTGGTTTATGAGCTTGCCCAAATCCGCAAGAGTACAGACCTCATGCCATATCTTCGTCCCGATTCAAAAAGTCAGGTAACCGTCGAATACAATGACGACAATACTCCCAAAAGTATTGACACCATTGTCATCTCTACCCAGCATGACGATTTCGACACCGAAGAGAATATGCTCAAACGCATAGAGAAAGACGTAAGAGAGATACTTATTCCGAGAGTTGTGGCAAAGCTGCAAAGGAAAGAGTTGAGAGAGCTTTTTGACAAGGGGTACAAATTGTATGTGAACCCTACCGGCAAGTTCGTTATCGGAGGTCCTCATGGCGATACGGGTCTTACGGGAAGAAAAATCATTGTTGATACTTACGGAGGCAGGGCTGCCCACGGCGGCGGTGCTTTTTCGGGTAAGGATTCTTCAAAGGTCGATAGGAGTGCGGCATACGCTGCAAGACATATTGCCAAAAACATGGTCGCTTCGGGTCTTTGCTCTGAGGCATTGGTGCAAGTGGCATACGCAATCGGAGTTGCAGAACCGGTGGGAGTGTATGTCAATACTTACGGAAGTGCAAAGGCAAAAACAGCAGAGGGAAAACCAATGACAGACGGCGAAATTGCTGCAAAAATCAAGGAGATTTTTGACCTCAGACCTTATTCTATTGTCAAGAGACTTGGTTTGAAAAACCCTGTTTTCCTTCCTACCGCAACCTACGGACACTTTGGCAGAACACCTTACACTGCCGAGGTAGAAGTTGTGCGAAACGGCAAAAAAGAAACCAAACAAGTGGAGTTCTTCACTTGGGAAAAGACAGACTATGTCGATACAATAAAGGCTGCATTCAGTCTTTAACACCATTGGCAAAGTGGGAGTTTTGTTGCTATTTTGGGACTTTTGGCAGCGAAATTCCCCGCTTTGTCATTCAAAACCGATGAGGTGATTTTCCAACCTCAAAATTGCAAAAAACGGATAAAAATTCTGTATTTCCGTCTTCAAAGTATCAAAATTTGTAATCTCTAATCGATTGATTTGTATCTTGTTATAAAATAATGTTGTAAAAAATTGCTGTTTTATTTTGCCGATTCAGCTTTTTGACATATCTTTGTCGCCGAAAGTATAAACCAAAAAAACAGACGATATAGAGCAGAAATTATTACTTCTTTTAGAGTTTAAGAAATTGTTTAACCAAGGGTGATTGGCAGTTTTTGTACAACACCTTCAAAAAATGTCAGTTTTATGGAACGAAATAAAATAGACGAGAGAAGTGATATGGATTTGCTCAAAGCTTATGCAGAGGGCGAGAGTTCGGCTTTTGATGTCCTTTACAACAGACACCAACAGAGGTTGTATAATTATGTGTTCTCCATGGTTAAAGACAAAACTTTGACCTGCGACATAGTGCAAGAAACTTTTATCAAGGCAGACCAGACCTTGCGTGCAGGTATTTACAGAGACGAAGGCAAGTTTATTCAATGGGTTATGAGGATTGCTCACAACCTTGTCATAGATTATTTCCGCAAAAATCAAAAACTCCGACTTGTTCACTCGACAGAGGAAAACGATATTTTCGACTTGGTCGATAGTGTTGATGAATCGGCAGAGACAACTATCATTCGCAAGCAGATACACAGCGATGTGAGAAAGCTGATTAAGAAGCTGCCCGACGAACAACGCAGAGTGTTGGTCATGAGACACTATGCAGATATGTCTTTCAAAGAAATAGCAGAAAAAACAGGCGTGAGCATAAACACAGCCTTGGGAAGAATGCGATATGCTTTGATAAACATCAGAAAATTGGCTGAGGAAAACTCCATAATTTTGACAATGTAACAAGCCCGAGGCTCAAAAAACTTCTTCAAAAGAACAATATCGACCAACATAAGGCGTTCTCTTTCAAAATCAAGGTTGAATTAAAGAGAACGATATGAAGGAATTTTACTCGCTTTGCGAACAAATCGATATTTGGGAAAAAGATTTGCAGCAAGAAATGGAGCAGTTTGAGGTTGTAAAGTCGGACTGCAATGTTGCAACAGATGAAGAAAAAGATTCTACAGGCTTGTTCTATAAGGTATATAGCAAGAGTTTGAATGGAACAATCGAGGTTTGTCTCAACTGATAAGCTACTTGTTGCCGGTCCTTGCTCGGCAGAGAGCTTGGAACAGGTACTTCTGACGGCAAAGTCGCTCGATTGTTATTCCGATATGTTTTTTCGGGCAGGGCTTTGGAAGCCTCGCACCATGCCTTCTGCGTTTGAGGGTGTGGGGAGCAAGGGACTGATGTGGCTCAGGGAGGTTAAGCATCGCTATGGCTTGAAAGTCTGCACCGAAGTGGCAAGCCCCAATCATGTCGAGCAGTGTTTGGACGCCGAAATGGACGCTCTCTGGATTGGAGCGAGAACAACAACCAACCCTTTCTCGGTTCAAGATATTGCCGATGCGTTGTCGGGCGTTGATATACCTGTTTTTGTCAAAAATCCTCTCAATCCCGATGTCAAATTGTGGATAGGAGCAGTCGAAAGACTGTATAGGAGTGGCTGTCGCAACATCTGTGCCGTTCATCGAGGCTTTTCGCTTGCCGACAACGGCATCTATCGCAACAGCCCGCTGTGGCAGGTGGCAATAGAGTTCAGAAGACTGATGCCGCAAACAAAGTTGATTTGCGACCCGAGCCATATTGCAGGCAGAAGCGAGCTTGTGTTTGACATTTCTCAGACAGCAATGAACCTTTGCTTTGACGGATTGATGATTGAGGTGCATTCAGACCCGGGGCAAGCCAAAACAGATGCAAGACAACAGCTATCGCCCTTGCAGTTGCACGAGTTGTTAAGCAGATTGCAACTACCGCTGTCGGACGAGAGCCAATCGGCAGGAGAATTGGAGCTGTTGAGAGGCAAAATTGACCAAACAGACAGTGAAATAGTCAATTTGCTTGCCCAAAGAATGGAGATAGTCAGACAGCTCTCCGAGGTGAAGCACCGAAACAATATGTCGGTGTTGCAAATTGACCGCTGGAAGGATATTTTGCAATCGAGAATGCAGCAAGCCGACAAATTGCACTTAAACAGCGACTTTGTGAAGGATATTTTTGAGCAGATACACAGAGAATCTGTCGCTTTGCAAGATAAAATTGCAAAATCCAACTAAATTTTTCGCTTGTTTAATTCATTGATAATCAACATAGAGTATAGCTATTCAATAAAAAAAACACCGAAAGGGACATTTGATAAGTTTTTTTTCGTACCTTTGTACACTGAATTATTCACCTTAAAAAACATTTTATAAAATGAAATTGAGAAGATTATTTTTAGGAGCAGCCGTAGTTGCATTGATGGCAGCATGTGGCGGAAAGACAGAGACAACAACTGAAACAGCAGTTGAAACTCCTGCAGTTGAAGAAACAGTTACAACAGAAGAGCCTGCAGCTGAAGAAGCTCCCGTAGCAGCTCCTGCTGAAAAGAAGTCTGAAACCAAGGCTAACACTCAAAAACAAGAAGACCCTTGCGAAGCAAAGGTAAAGAAGTTTGAGAAGTTTGTAGATACTTTGAAGGCTGCACAAGCTAACAAGGCAAACGGTGCAAAGGCTTTGAAAGAGTTTTCTGACTTGTTGAAGCAAGCTCCTGCAGAAGAAGCAGCTGTTAAAGAATGTGTTCAGAATGCAGACTACAAGACAAGAGTTCAAAATGCAATGATGTCTTGCAAGAAAATTCGTTCACAAAAGTAATTCATTTTAGTTTGTAAATTAGAGAGCAACTTGTTTGAGAGCAAGTTGCTCTTTTTTTTGCCCTATTGCCAACAGCATTTTGCCGAATTGCAATTCTCAATAAACAGGAGAGGCAGGAGGGAATGGTAATGTTTGAGATCAGTCTTGTGAATGTTGGATTATAGTATGATAATATCAACCCTTAGGGTATGGGAAGAGGTAAACCCTTGAAACAACTTCCGTATTGGTCATGTGTTCAAAGTCAGACTTTAACTTTACCAATGGATGTACTGTCACAGAGTCCCAGTGCCAATCGTCCCAATCTTTGACGTAGGCTTCATAAGAAGCGTAATATTCGCCGGCGTCATTCTTTTCCCAGTTTTCTCTTTCCGATTCGGGTGTTATTGCTCCGATTACCTTTGCGGGAACGACAGCATGGTAAGATGCATAGAACACTGCCAAAACTTTTTCGCCCGCAGCAAAACGACATTCTTCCTGATACTTTGCACCGCCCGGCTGATGCTCACCACGAGTATAAGTTGCCAAAAGATTTTTGTCGGTATCAAAAGTTTGAACCTTAAATGGAGACAAATCTTCATCGTTCTCAATCTCGTAACCTACAAGAGCAGTCGGTCTGTAAAGCGTATGCTCCAAGACAAACTTAGCATCGTTCATATTTTTGAAAGCACCAATGAACCTATCTTCTAATTCATAGGCTGTTTCGTTCTCTTCTTCGCTTTTACAGATAGTTACGTCTTCAAGTTCCTTGGTGCAGAATATGTTCAATTTGCAAGAATCTGCGGTCGATACAGATATTGGCGAAACAGACTCTCCGTCGAAAAGCCTGATGACAGGCAATTCGTTACAGAAGGATTCTGCAAATTGCTCCGGATTGTCTGTATGTATAGGAATGACTGCCTTTGGCTGAAGCAGACGGAAGACCTCACGCATACTTTCCATGTCGCAATGTCCGCTTGTGTGCAAATACTCATACTCACTACCCAATGACTTTGCCAAAGCCTCATTGTAAGCCTCTTTATTCTTGTCAATATACCCTTTCCACATCGAAAGATATTTCTTTTTCTCGCCCGGAAGTTCCGCAATGAGCTTGTCAAACGCAGGCTTAGGGCGTGCTATCAGCACATAACCTTTGCTTTTCATCGTTTCTATGAACTTGTCGTTGAAGGTAAAGCTGTCTCCGCTTTTGAAGAGTTCCATCGGCTCATGTTCTTTGTACTGATATAGTTTTGCTTTGCTCCACAGCGAATCGCTTTTTGCCACAATGTCCATTATTCTTCTCTGATAAGAATCTACGAGGAAAGGCATACCTGCCTTTGAAGCAGCATGATAAAATGAAAATAAACGGTCAATATTGGTTGAAGAAAGATATACAATATGACCTGTCTTTTGACTAAGAGCCTTTTCAAACTCCTTCTGAATTTCTGCTTCGGTGCGAGAAGTCGCATCAGGACGTGCAGCATTAGTTCCCTCACAAACAACATAATCTACCTTTTCGATATATTGGTCAAGCATTTTCTCCAATTTGCCACTCCTGAAACCATGAGTGCGGAAATCGCCTGTGTGGAATATGTTTACCCCATCTGCTGCAATTTTGAATGCGTATGCATCAAAGGCGGAATGATCAATCGTTACAGGCATCACCTTGAACGGTCCTATTGAAAACGCTTGTCCCGGACGAAATACCTTTGCGGATTTCAGTCTCTCGATAATTACTTTCTGCTCCTTATCTGCATAAAACTGATATTCCGACAAAGCTATCTGTATATCTCTTCCAAGTTCGCCCATATATATAGGAAGCTCCTCGGGTAATTCCTTGATGCAACCGATATGGTCGCCGTGGTAGTGGGTGATAAGTAACGCACTCTTTGTCAAGTCGCCTTTGGTCAATCCGTCTATTTTCAAAGGATTTGACTTTGCGAAACCGGGCAACTGTTCTCCGTAATCGACAAACAACTTCCAGCCGTTATGCTCATATTCTGTAACACAACCACCTATTTGGTCAGTGCCACGATGGATTCTAATCTTCATATCTATTCTCTTTTAATTGATCTCCTTTATATTCTAATATCTTTGATTTATTTGGTTCATTACTGATGTATAAAACGATGCACTTTACCATCTTGTCGGCATGTTCAAATTTTTCCTTCAAATTTTGTTTTGTTCCATCATCATAAGAGTTTAGTATCTCAATAAAATATCTAAGAGAACTAACACCTGGATCATCCGGATCTTCTTTTAGTTTGCAGAAATCTTTTAGATGTCCTTTTGTAGGATTGTTAGCCTTAAACTCAATACAAGCTACTCGCTTCATATTTACGATTTTCAACGGTTTAATATAACCGTTTGAAGAATAAACATTTAACTGAGTATTTGAGAAACAGTGGTAACGAGTTAGCAACTGTGCTATTTTCAGCGTTTTGCGGTGCTATACTGTCAAATAACTCTTTCATTTGCAAAGTTATTACTTTTTATTGAAACGCACACTTTTCCGATATGAAATTTAACAAAAAGTCTCCAACAAATATATGTTAGAGACTTTGATTCATTACAATTGGATTTTTATTTATTCAAATGACGATAAACTATATTTGATATATCTGCCATTATTTTGGCGTTATCATCATCAGACTCACGAGAATCCTTTATCAAAACGACAATGTAGCACTTCTCACCGTTGGGAAGATATATCACTCCTGCATCTCCCTCGCTTATCTGTATGCCATCAGCAGTTCGGTTAGAACGTCCCGTTTTATGCCCAAATTTTATATCGGTAGGCAACCCCGCTATTAGTTTGTTCTTGCCAGACACACAATCAAGCATGGCTGTCTCTAAAAACGCAAAATGCTCTTTTGTCAAAATATTTTCTGTATGAAGTTTCTTGAGCAATTGCGCAATAGCTAATGGTGTGCTCCAATTGTTGTAGCATAACATAATGTCCGTATGCATGCTTTCCTCTGTCTCCGTGAAATTCATATCCTTTATCCCAAGAGATTTTATGTAGGAGTCCACTTTATCAATACCACCAACAAACCTTATTAACCAATCGCATGTGTTGTTGTCGCTAATCGATACTGTGTATTTGATTATATCCCTATAAGATATACGAATCCCTTGGTCGGGATATTTATCCCTTAACGGGCTATACGTGTTTTTCAGCATTTCTTTCTGTTTGATATACACCATTTTGTCCAGCGGAATATTCTCTGCTTCCATTTTTTTCAGAGCTGTCACTGCTATATGGAATTTGAATACACTCATAGTGGGATATTTGTCCTCGTTGGCAATGGCAATTATATCGTCATTATGGATAATTGCTACCCCGACAGACGCTTGCTTCCCTTTGATAATCTTTTCAATTTCTTGGGTCATGTTCTGCCCGAAAGCCATAATGCTGCAACAGCAACAAAGCATAACTGATAATAGCGTTTTTGTCATGTTCATTTTTGATAGTGGAACTTTTTGTTTCATATAGTTTTCTTTTTTGCTTCTTAGCCCAAAGAAGCGGATGCTCAAATGCAGAAACGTGGACTACCAATGCAACATTCTAAGTCGAAGGTCGTAGGAAACCTAAATGCACGAATGTAGTATAGCAACCCACGCTATATGCGTGAGAACCACTATGCCATCCTTGTGCAGTGTCTTGAATTTCCTACGTTCTCGACTTACAAGAAAGCATAACGCTTCTTTTTCTTATGTCTTGGATAGAGTTGCCTCAATCCGAGTGCAAAAGTACAAAAAATCCGTGATATGTCATTCAACAATCACGGACTTTATTTTGATTTACAGTTGCATACCTCTGTTTTGTCTTGGTTTCGGTATTCCGATAGCTTCCCTAAACTCGTTCATCTTCTTTCTGAACCAGCTTATATGTGATACTCCATCAATCTTGAAATCGAACTTTCCATTTTCATCCTCTTTAATGGAGCAGACGGCACGTTGGGTTTCAAAGCCTTGGTTGAACTCGGAAGAATGTAGCTTGCCTTTTATGGGAACGTCCTTGAATGTGCATAATCTTCGGATAATATCGTCATTGAAGCCCAAGCGTTCACGCAGGAAATTTATTGTCGGTATCAGCTTCTCCACATATGGGAAGTAGCGTTTCACAAAGTCTGTAAACTCGGACAATTTGCGGTGTCGCAGCTCGTAAGCGTCTGTTATCTCCTGTATGTGTTTCGCCTGTTGCTGTTCCCTTTGTCGGGCTTCTTCTTGAAGTTCTGATACACGCTCATGCAGATTCTTGTTCTCCCTCTCCAGCGTCTTGACCTTGTTGCTGCCGAAAAAAGAACCGACACTCTCGGCTATGTTGGTCGCTGCGGTCGTGGCTGCGCCTTTCAGTTTCTCAGTCTGCACCTCTTTCTTGGCTTGGCGGAGTTCCTGCCGTGCCGCTTCTTTCCGCTCCTGCAAATCTACCACTTCCGCTTTGAGGCTATCGACAAGTTTCTGTGTGTCCCGATAATACTGCTGCGTGGACTTGTGCCGTGCCGTTGAACCGTCTATGCCACGCTGCAATCCGTACTTTGCCATCGCAATGGCGTAGGTATCTTGGTAGGTCTTCAATTTCAGCCGTGTCATAATGTCATCGGCACACAGTCTTACGGTGTCGGTCGGCTTCTTGCGGTAGCGTTTCTTTGTCTGTTCCTCCCGTTTCCTGCGCTTACGTTCCCCCTTTACGATTGGAACAAGGGTGATGTGTATGTGTGGCGTTTCCTCGTCCCGATGAAGGTGCGCAGCCACAATATTCTCCTTACCGAACATGAAGGCAAAGTAGCTCATGTTGTCGGCACACCACTCGTCCAATCTGCCTTCTTTTTCGATACGCTCCATGTCCTCATGCGTTCCCGACACGATGATGCGGATTGCCTGTACTTGGTTGTTACCGATTTTGCGTGTCAACCCTGCGTTTTCCAAACGGTGTTGGATGGCTGCTGTTCGGTCTTTCACTCCATCGGGATAGTCGATGAGTTTTCGGTTAAGATGCGTGCGAGTTGGATCGGCGTTCTTCGGTATGATAAAACGCTCGATGTGGGCGGTCGTTCCGCTGTCGGAACCGTGCGCCTTTTCCATATGTAATACGACAAATCCCATATATGGTTTTCCTTTCTTTTTTAGCTTGTGAAACAATGGTTGATTATTCTCCTGTACGGCTTCTGCCGTTGGCTTGGGAGAGTCCAGAGAGGTGCAACCTCTTTGGCTTATTGGGGAATTTTCAGCGTTGCTTGCAATGCGGCTCGGAAAATTCCCTAATAAGCTATGGTATTTTCCGCTTGTAAATATCCGCACGGCTGCAAGCGTTCTCACTCCCTACATCTTCAGCCCTCGCTTTTTCGGTGGCTGCATCATCCGCCTTGCGGATTGGACTTGCCTCTCCTGCTTCATCGGCTCTGCCGATTGGGACAAGGGCTTACCGCACAGGTAGTCGTTCAAGTCCTTATACTCACTATAGTGTATGGACTTGTCGGAAAGGCGTTCCCCGAACCTTGCTTGCAGATGCTCACAGGCTGTCCGTCCTGCCGTATCGTTGTCAAGGAAACAGCCGATTTGGGAATAGTCAGCCAATATGCCCTCCGCCTTTGCGAGATTGGAAACGGAGTTCAAGATGATATAATCCTGCGTGGTCAGTCGGGGGCATTGCGGATTGTTCCTCACACGGATGGAAAGGAACGAGAGGTAATCCATGAAGCCCTCGAAAAGATAACAGGTTGTCGGCTGTTCTCCACTTTGTCGGATATGGGTGATGTCCTTTGGAGCGACACAACCTTTGAAATAGCGGTTGCGCACCTCATAACCACCTGCCATATTCGGGAAACCGATGGCGAAGTATGGTCTGCCCTTGTTTTCAAAATGCAGTTCCTTACATTCCCTCTTGGCGAGTTCGGTGCTTATTCCTCGCTCCTGCAAATAGGATAATAGTACAGGAGAGGATAACTCCGAAACTTGCAGATGTCGGTACATCGGTTCTGAAACGGATTGCCGACCAAAAGAAAATGGTACATGGATGGCGGTGTGCAGATGCGGTGTCTGTTTGGCGATGCACTCCAACAGATACGGCACGTTGTCGGAGCGGTAGAGTTCCGAAGCCAATGCGATGATATTGCCACCCTTGCCGATGCCGAAGTCATACCATTGGTTGAGTTCGGTGTTTACCTTGAACGAGGCTTCGGCTTCCTCTCTCAGCGGTGACTTGTACCAAAGGCTGCTATCTTGTCGCTTGACGGGTGTGTACCCCAGACTTTGCAGATAGTCTGCTATTCTGATTTGTTTTGCTTCCTGTATTGTCATAATGTATATTCCTACGGATTTGATGATGGTTGATAAAGCGATGATTTGATGAACATATGGTTTAACACATTGATTTATATCTATATATCATCTCATCATTTATTCATCAAACCACTCACGAAAAGAGAAATTCATCGTTTACGGTGTCGGGCATGGTCTGTCCGTCCTGTTTTCTCCTTTCATCAGTGAGATACTTTTGATGAATGTTTGATGAGAATGTAAATATCTATATTTCAATATATTTATATACTTATTCATCATTTCATCAAAATAATCATAGTGTTTCCAAAAACGATTTTGTCACGGTGTAGAACCGTCCTGTCTTCCGCATGGGCGAATAGTGACAGTCACGGGTATAGTCCAACTGATAGGTGGTATAGGTAAGCGTGTTGGGTGCAGGATTAAGTTTCCAACACTCTTTCAATACCCTGCGTACTTGATGTTTCTCCACTTTTGCCTGTGAATACCGCAACAAAAGAAAAATATCGTTGCAGTCAAAAGAGAAAGTGTCCGTGCCTACACTTTCCATAATGTCAAGGATAAGCTCGTGCATCTCTATCTCCAATCTGTTGCGGTTGCTGCGGATAATCTTCTGCAAGGCTTCGGTATGCAGTAGTGAGGGCGTGAACCACATACGGCTTTTCTTTTCGGTGGATAGCTGCCTATGCTGTAAATGGTGGAGAAAAGCAGGTATCTCCGCTTTCAGTTTTTGCAGGAAGTCGGTATCATCCGACTGCAAGCGGTCTATCTTGCGCACCCAATAACGGGTTTCACCTGCATCAATGATGACAGGCAGGTACTCGTTGTTTGAACACAGCACGAATTTGGCGAAGAACGCAATTTCGTCACGGTCTTTGCCTTTGGCTTCCACCTTGTAGGAAAGTGCC
>JAEDJL010000022.1 GCA_016296345.1 Bacteroidales bacterium
TCAAATGACAAGCAACTTACTTTATTCTAAAGTATATTCATCGAACTCACGTTAAATAGAATCAGGGTCAGAGGCTGTCTGATAATAATTCGTCAGATGGTTTCTCTTGTAATTTCCTACAAAGAATGATTTTGTTAAATAATAACTTTATTCTGTAATTTTCGACGATAAAAATCAAGGATTTTAATCGAAGATTTTGGGTAAAAATTTCACCTGTTTTGAGAGCGAAATAGTGGTTTTTCGGAGCGAGGTTTACTCTTGCTGCAACAACATAAGGGTTTTTGCTCACTAACATGAAGTCTTTTTGAAAAAAGACGAAGACTTACGACTCAAAAGACGAAGACTTAGTGAGCAAAAGACTTCGTCTTTTTTCAAAAAAAGCCTCACTTATTTCACTCAAATCAAGACTTATTTTGCAAACACTTGAAACACAGAGAATTGCTTAGCGCTCAAATACTCGAAAAAATTGACCCGACCATCGACCGACCTCCAAATTTCGCAAGCATTCGGGCTTAAAAGACCGCCAAATGTTAAATAATTTGCTTGCGGAAATCTAATTGATGTTGTGAAATGCAAAACAATAACAACCTTTCTCCTGAATAGAAGATACACTTAATGCTTTTGCCCCTGCAGGGCGGCAGTTGTAAGGTGTCGTTTCCTCGGGGCTATGCTTACGCTCTGCCCCGAGCTAATCGCTGTTCGGACTTTCAGCCCGAAAACATAGAGAGACGAAGCAATGCCAATGCTGCCCGAAATATGGTATGAGAGGTAATACTAATACATTCCCAAGAGAAAAAGAAATAGAGAATTAGAATGCCCCGAAGTGGGTAGCCAGCTTTCAGCCATACGCAGGGCGAAGCGAAGCGTAGGGTGAGCTAACAGACAAATATGTATCCCTTGCAGTAGGCAGAAGCGTAAAAAGATACTGTTTCAAAAAGTCAGAAGTATTGGTTCTTGGCAAGGTTCGGGGTTCGTAATCGGTGCTTGAATTTTGGGGAGTTGATGACTTGTTGTCAGATTATCATCTTCTGCTATATGTATTTGATGTACTATCTGACAACATTTTTGTCTTACTATTCATTAACTTCCATTTCTTTGTCGTATCTTTGCAGCTTAATACAATATATATATGAGTTTTGAAAATGTTGGTTTGATTTCGGAGCTGTTGAGGGCTGTTGAGGATTTGGGATTTGAGAATATGATGCCCGTGCAAGCCGAGGCACTGCCGCTTTTGTTGGAAAACGAATGCGACTTGATAGCTTTGGCTCAGACAGGTACCGGAAAAACTGCTGCGTTCGGCTTACCGCTCATTCAAAAGATTGACCTGAACAACCAAAATATAGAAGGACTTGTCATTTGTCCTACTCGCGAGCTGTGTATTCAGATTGCAAACGACCTGAAAAAGTATTCAAAATATTTGAGTAGTTGTTCTGTTGTGCCGGTTTACGGAGGTGCGAGCATAGAGATGCAAATCAGAGAACTGAAAAAAGGTTGCAAGATTGTGGTTGCTACTCCGGGCAGAATGAACGACCTTATCGGAAGAGGCAAAGTGGATATTTCTCATGTGAGGTATGTGGTTTTGGACGAGGCGGACGAGATGTTGAACATGGGATTTAAGGAAGACCTTGACGCAATTTTGGACTGCACACCAGACAACAGGCATACATGGCTCTTTTCTGCCACAATGCCGCGTGAGGTGGAGGAAATAGCAAATAATTATCAGAAAGAGCCGCAGCGTATTCAGATAGGAAGCCGAAATCAGGGCAGCGACAATGTGCGACACTTCTATTACTTGGTCCATGCCAAAGACAGATATTTGGCACTCAAAAGAATAGCAGATTACTATCCCGACATATATGCCATAATCTTCTGTCGAACAAAGGTAGAGACCCAGGAGGTGGCAGATATGCTCATAAGGGACGGATACAATGCCGACAGCCTGCACGGAGACCTTTCTCAGGCACAGCGAGACCATGTGATGAGCCGTTTCAGATTGAGAAACATTCAAATGTTGGTTGCAACCGATGTGGCGGCAAGGGGTTTGGACGTAAGCAATCTTACCCATGTCATCAACTATAACCTTCCCGATGAGTTGGAACAGTACGTTCACCGCTCGGGACGAACAGGAAGAGCCGACAAACAAGGTATTTCGATTGCCATTCTCAACCTCAAAGAAAAGTATAAGATAAAGAATATTGAAAAACTGATAAAAAAGAGCTTCGAGAAAGCCAACATACCAACCGGAAAGGAGGTTTGCAGAAAGCAGTTGTTCAATATGATAAACAAGGTTGAGCAGGCAGAGGTCGATGAGAAGCAAATAGGAGACTTTATTCCCGAAATAGTTGCCAAACTCAGCTGGTTGGACAGAGAAGACTTGATTAAAAAATTCGTTTCCTTGGAGTTCAACAGATTTTTGGACTATTACAAAGACGCACCCGACCTGAATGTAGATGAAAATAAGAAAGAAGAACGACCAAAGGGCGACAAGAAAAAATCGAAGGGAAAATCGAAAGGCAAATTCACCCGAATGTTTATTTCTTTGGGCAGAAGGGACAGGATTGTTCCTCAAAGGATTATCGCAATGATTAACGAGGCTATGCCGAATGAGCGAGTGGAGATTGGCAGAATTGACCTTTTGGACAACTTCTCTTACGTCGAGGTGGGCAGCAGTTGGGTCGATGAGCTTACTTTCGCAATGGCAGACAAGTTTGTCAAGGGTCGGCAGATTGTTTTCGAGCCTGCCGAAGCCAAGGCAAAGAAACCTTCCGACAGGGAGCGAAGAGGCAGAAAGTCATTGAGGAATAACGATTTTGAAAAGAGAAAAGAAACAAATAAATCGAAGAAACGTAGAAAATAGAAAGAAGATATACTATGACACATTTGGTATCACCATCACTTTTATCGGTAGATTTTTGCAATTTGGCGGCAGGAGTTCAGATGCTTAACGCAAGTCAGGCAGATTGGTTGCACTTGGACGTCATGGACGGGGTGTTCGTGCCGAACATTTCCTTTGGTCAGCCGATTATCAAGCAGATTAAGAAGATTGCCACCAAGCCTCTCGATGTGCATTTGATGATTGTAGAGCCTGACAGATACTTTGAGGATTTCAAGTCTTGCGGAGCAGATATTCTTTCGGTGCATTATGAGGCTTGTACCCACCTTCACCGCAGCCTTTCCAAAATCAGAGAACTCGGAATGCGTAGCGGAGTTGTTCTCAATCCCCACACACCTGTCAGCCTGCTCGAAGACATCATTCCGATGTGTGATGTAGTGATGTTAATGAGCGTAAACCCGGGCTTTGGCGGTCAAAAATTTATCGAAAACACCTACGAAAAGACCTCAAAGCTCAAAGAACTGATATTAAAGAAAAATTCACAATGCTTGATTGAGATTGACGGAGGAGTAAATACCGAAAACTGCAAACGATTGGTCGAATGCGGAGCCGATGTTTTGGTTGCAGGCAGTGCAGTCTTTGCTTCATCTGACCCTCTTGCCACGATAGCTCAGTTAAAGCAAGAATAAAAGTATCACGCCTATGGGATTGTTTGATTTGTTCGGCAGAAAAGAAAAGCGATTGAAAGAGGCGATTGATTTGAGCGTCCTTTCAACCGACATTCACTCACATTTAATTCCCGGAGTTGATGACGGCTCGCCCGACATGGAGACTTCGATAGCCTTGCTCAGAGAATTGGAGAGCTTGGGCTATCGAAAGATTATCACAACTCCTCACATCAAGACCGATGTTTACGACAATGAGATTGAGAGCTTGGAGAGTTTGGGAGACGAACTCCGACATCGGGCAAAAATGGAGGGCATCAACTTGGAAATAGAGGTAGGAGCAGAACACCTTATTGACGATGGATTTCACAGACGCTTGGAACAAAAACGATTAAAAACCTTTTCGGGAAAGCATCTTCTGATTGAGCTTCCTTTTATCATGCCTCCCATGGGGTTGAATGACTATCTGTTTGAACTGCAACTTGCAGGCTACAAACTAATCCTTGCTCACCCCGAAAGGTATCTTTATTGGCTTGGAGACTTTGACAAGTTTGAGAAATTGAAAGACAGAGGCATTCTCTTCCAACTCAATATCATGAGCCTCGGAGGCTACTTTGGCAAAGACGTTCTCTATTTGGCAAAAAAATTGATTGACAACGATATGGTCGAACTGCTTGGCAGCGACACACATCACCATCGCCACATAGAAGCAATAAGAAATAGTTTATACAGTCCTGCATTGGACAAATTGATTAAGTCAAACTCTATAATAAATAAGAAATTTTAGAAATGGAATCACTGAATGCAATAACACCGATTGACGGAAGATACCGCCGACAAGTAGAAGAATTGTCCTCATACTTCTCGGAGGCAGCACTAATCAAGTACAGAGTAAAAGTAGAGGTCGAATACTTTATAGCACTCTGCCAATTACCGCTTCCACAGCTCAAAGACGTAAACCCTGACAGCTTTGAAGCAATGCGAAATATCTATCGCAATTTCTCGATAGAAGATGCCAAAGAGGTAAAGGAAATAGAAAAGACGACCAATCACGATGTCAAGGCAGTGGAATACTTTTTGAAAAGACACTTTGAGGCACTCGGACTTGACAAACACAAAGAATTTATTCACTTCGGGCTTACTTCGCAAGATATAAACAACACTTCTGTGCCTTTGAGCCTCAAAGACTGCCACACAAACAGCCTTTTGCCAAAGTTGAAAGAAGTGTTGGCAATCATTGACGACAAGGCAGAGCAGTGGAAGCAAATACCGATGCTTGCACACACCCACGGACAACCCGCATCGCCCACTTTGCTCGGCAAAGAGATGAAAGTGTTTGCTTATCGTCTTCAAGAACAACTCAAATATTTTGAAAACATACCATTTGCAGCCAAGTTTGGAGGAGCAACAGGCAACTTCAATGCCCACAACATAGCCTTCCCGCAATACAACTGGGTCGATTTTGCAAACAATTTCTGCTCTTCACTCGGCTTGAAGCGTTCATTGTTTACCACACAGATAGAAAACTACGACAATCTTGCCGCATACTTTGACAACCTTCGCCGATTGAATGTTATACTTATTGATTTCTGTCGCGATATGTGGCAATATATATCGATGGAATACTTCAAACAGAAAATCAAAGAGGGAGAGGTAGGTTCTTCGGCAATGCCTCACAAGGTCAATCCGATAGATTTTGAGAACGCAGAGGGCAATCTCGGAATGGCGAACGCAGTTTTGACACATCTTTCGATGAAGATGCCAATCTCTCGTTTGCAAAGAGACCTCACAGACTCCACTGTAAGCCGCAACATAGGCGTTCCGATTGCTCATACCCTCATAGCACTAAACTCTATCATTAAGGGAATGAACAAAATTATCCTGAACAATGCGGCATTGGAGCAAGACCTCGAAAATAATTGGGCAGTGGTGGCAGAAGCCTTGCAAACGATATTGCGAAGTCTCGATTACCCTAACCCATACGAAACTCTCAAAGCTCTGACACGCACAAACAGCAAGATAACCAAGGAAACAATTTCCCAATTTATCGATACTCTTGATGTAGATGAGAATACCAAGCAGAGAATGAAAGCAATAACGCCTTCAAACTACGTTGGCGTATATGCAGACCTCTTATAGATGCAGCAAAGAGAGAAAAACAAACTGACAAGGCACTATTTGAAGCCATACACAGGGAGCATAATCATTTATTTTGTGCTTATGTGTATGGCCACTGCCTTTTCACTCGCCTCGATACTCTCAATCAGCAATTTTCTTCAAATCCTTTTCGGCTCACAGCTCCAACAAAATTCCAATCCTTCCGTTTTGGAAGCCCTGCTCAACGACATTTATCTTTACTTTATTCGTTTTGGTAAAGCCAATGCCCTTTGGATTTTTGCCGCAATCATCTTTGGCGTTTATTTCTTCAAAGATTTGTTCACCTACTTGTCGTCTTTTGTGGCAGTATCGACAAGAAACAAAATCATACGCAACATTCGAGGCGACCTTTTTTCAAAATATACCACTCAGAGCCTCGAATACATTTCCCGATACAAAAAAGGAGACCTGCTTACCCGAATTAGTGCCGATGTATTGGAGTATGACAAGAATGTACTCTTGGGATTGCAGACCTTGGTGTCGGTTGCAATCAATGTACTGCTGTATTTTGCCGCCTTGTTGTGCCTCAATCCTGTGCTGACGCTTGTAACCCTTGTGGTTGTTCCGGTGGTTGGAGGAGTGGTTTCTTTCGTCTCAAAAAAACTGAGAGGCTCTTCGGCAAGAATGCAAAAGCAGTCGGCAGAGCTTATTTCTCGCATAGAAGAAACAATATCGGGTCTCAGGATAATCAAGTCTCATACCGCAATTGAGCTGATGAACAATCGCTTCAACAACTTCAACAATTCTTATACCCGATTGAGAACCAAAATTTACAGAAGGATAGATTTGGCATCGCCACAGAGCGAATTTTTCGGAAATTGCATGGTGATAGGCATCTTGCTCTTGGGAACAAGCTACATAGTCTCCGTTCCGCCAAAGATGAGTGCCGACATATTCATTGTATATCTCATAATCTTCACCTTGATAATCAAACCGGCAAAAGATTTCTCCACTTCGCTCTACAATATCAAGAAAGGACAGGCATCAGAACAACGATTGTCCGAAATTCTCTCTTTCGAACCTGAACCCGAAAGCAAAACTCTCTCCTTAGAGCCGCTTGAAAAGATAAGTAGGATAGAGCTTCGACACGTCAGCTTTGCATATAACGAAACCAAGGTACTTGATGATGTCAATCTTGTGTTCAAAAAGGGAGAGCCGACCGCCATTGTAGGACCGAGCGGAGCAGGAAAGAGTACACTTACCGACCTTTTGATGAAGATTATTACCCCTTGTTCGGGAGAGATTTACTACAACGACCGTCCTCTTTCCGACATAGGAGCAGAGCAGATAAGACAACACATATCTGTTGTTTCGCAAGACACCTTTCTCTTTAACGATACGGTAGAAAACAACCTCACATTTTTTGACCAATCCTACACTTTGGAGCAAATAAAGCACGCTGCCGAAGTTGCAAAAGCCGATGAATTTATCTCAAAGTTGGAAAACGGTTACCAAACCATTGTTGGCGAAGGCGGAAGCAGCCTTTCGGGCGGACAAAAGCAACGTCTGTCGATTGCCCGAGCCGTATTGAGAGACACCGAAGTGCTTTTGCTTGACGAAGCCACCTCGGCACTCGACACAGTCAGCGAAAAACACGTTCAACAAGCAATAGACGCATTGGGAAACGACAAAATAATCATAGCCGTTGCCCACCGTCTTTCGACCATAAAGCACTTTCCGAATATCGTTGTGCTGAACCAAGGCAAAATAGCAGAGCAAGGCAACCACCAAAGCCTCATGGCACAGAACGGACTCTACGCTCGCCTTTGCTCGATGCAGCAGCTGACACACTGATACTTAGATACCATTTTTTCAAAATGGCGTTTCAATAGAATAAAACGGCGTTTTGTCAGGCTGAAACGGCGATTTATTTTCTCGAAACGACGTTTGATTTTCTTTACTTTTGGATTTAATTCGTACCTTTGCAACGTTTAATAAAATAGAGAGAAAAAATGAAGTTTGATTACAAGAAAATTTTGCCACACATTGCAGCAGTGGTTTTGTTTTTGGCAGTAAGTTTTGCATATTTTTCGCCTGTTTTGCAGGGCAAGAAGGTGTTTCAAAGCGATATGAGCCAATTTGCAGGAGGTAACAAGGACCTTGAAGATTACCATAACGCAACAGGAGAAACTGCGGGTTGGACTGACGGAATGTTTTCGGGAATGCCCTCATATCAGCTGACCATGCCCGAAAATTACAATGTCTTCAAGACGATTGCAAAGCCCGTAACCTTGGGCAGTTACTCCCTTTCGGCAGGAATAATTTTCCTTATGATGTTGGGATTTTACGTTTTCATGATTGCAATGGGGGCAAAGCCGCTCTTGTCGTTGGTTGCCTCGCTTGCATACGCCTTGGGGTCATACAATATTATCATTATAGCCGTCGGACACATCACCAAGGCTTGGGCAATGGCAATGATAGCACCCATACTTGGCGGAATGATACTCGTTTTTCGCAAAAAGTGGCTCGCAGGTGCAGCCTTGTTTACCTTATGTTTGGGATTGCAAATCAATTTCAACCATATACAGATTACATACTATACTTTGTTGGCGGCAATCGTACTCGGAATATGCTTTTTGGTCTATTCAATTAAAGATAAGCAGATAAAGGATTTTGCTTTGGGCTGTGTGCTTCTGGCTTTGTGTGCGGCAGTGTCTCTTATGCCCAATTCCTCACACCTCAAACTCAATTCGGAGTATGTAAAGCAAACCATGAGAGGAGGAAGCGAACTGACGATAAAGCCAAGCAAGGACACCCAAAGTCAAAACAATGCCAAGGGACTTTCAATCGACTATGCTTACGCATGGAGTTACGGATTGGGAGAGAGTTTCAGTGTAATGATACCCGACTTCAGGGGAGGAGGAAGCTCCGACCACAGAATAGAAGACTTGGCAGCAAGAAGAATAGAGCAAGTGCAGACAACACAACCTGCCCAAGCTCAAAACCCACAAATAAACAGCATAATCAACAACTATATCGGCTCAACCTATTGGGGAGAACAGCCTTTCACCGCAGGAACAGTCTATTTCGGAGCAATAGTCTGCTTCCTTGCCTTGGCAGGATTTATACTCATCGAAGGCAGAATGCGTTGGTGGCTGTTGGGAGCAACACTTGTTTCATTCATTCTTTCTTGGGGAAACAACGCTCTTTGGATTAACGAATTTTTGTTTGAACACCTTCCGTTCTACAATAAGTTCCGTACACCTTCAATGGCACTTGTCATAGCAAACGTTACTTTGGTCATGGCAGCATTTCTCGGTATGAAAGAAATACTCTATTCTGACAAAGACGCACGCCAAAAGAAACTCGCACTTTACATTTCGGCAGGAGTAACAGCAGGTTTCTGTCTTTTGTGTGCCGTTGTTCCGAGCCTCTTTGCCGACTTTACTTGCTCAAAAGACAGCCTCTTCCAAACAGCACTCGGAGACAGTTTTGTCCAAGCCCTTCAAGACGACCGCAAGGCAGCCTTTACTTCTGACAGCTTGCGTTCATTCCTCTTTATAGCGGTGGCTTTTGTTGCTCTTTGGCTCTTTGAAGCAGGCAAGATAAAGAAAGAAATCATCGTCGTTGCCATTGTCGGCATTGCCTGCACGATTGACCTTTGGGGAGTGGACAAAAGATATTTGGACAAGACTAATTTCCAAAAGCCATACGAGATGACACCGCAGCCTACTGCCGCAATAGAACAGATAAAGCAATATACAGAAGCAGAAAAGACCCCTCACTACCGAGTATATAATATGTCGCTCAGCACATTCAACGATGCTTCGACTTCATACTTCTTCCCTTCAATCGGAGGTTACCATGGAGCAAAGCTGCAACGCTATCAGGAAATCATAGACTTCTGTCTGACAAACAAAAACTATGTTCAAAAAGACCTTTCGGACACTTCGCTTCTTGCAAACAATCAGTTGAGACAGTTTTTCTACCAATACAGAGACCAAGTGCTTTGTCCGAACTTGGGAGTTGTCAATATGCTCGATGCAAAGTTTGTCATACTTCCGCTTGGCAACGAAGGAGGAGTGCCGGTTGTAAATCCGGAGGCGTGCGGAGCTGCTTGGTTTGTGCCGGAGGTAATTTGGGCAGACAATGCCGACCAAGAAATCCTTGCACTCGATAACTTTGACCCTAAAAAGAGCGTTGTTCTCAATACCAAATACAAGTCTGTTGCAAAGAAAAGCGATAGCTTTGACCCCGAAGCCAAGATAGCAATCGAGCCGCAGGCGGTTCACAATCCGGACTACAAGAAATACACCTACACAAGCAGCCAAGACCAGATTGCAGTCTTCTCGGAGATTTACTATCCGGGCGATTGGAAAGCCTACATAGACGGAAAGCCATGCCAGATAATGCAAGCCGATTATGTTCTCAGAGCATTGTCCCTTCCAAAAGGCACTCACAGCGTCGAATTTAAGTTTGAACCCGACAGCCTTGCCACATTTACTCCTGTCAATCTTGCAGGCTCGATTATCGTTGTGCTGCTTCTTGTGGGAGCAATAGCCATGCCGATAGTCAAGCCGCTGTTGCAAAAGAGTAAGACAAGCAAAAAACAATCGAAATAACCGACTTGTTATCACTATCTTAGAAAAGCAATTAAAAAACGCCGATTTTTACATCAAAAATCGGCGTTTTTTAAGTTGAGAATTGGCGTTTTATCATAGAAAAGTGCCGATTTATTTTTGGTATATCAAAGACAGCCTCTTTGTTGAGGTTTTTGGAGAAAGTAATTTTCCTCCGATATGTACCCGAAAAGTCGATTTTGGATACATATTGCGGTTGATATGTACCCGAAAAGCCGATTTTGGATACATATTGTGGTTGATATGTACCCGAAAAGTCGATTTTGGGTACATATTGTGGTTGATATGTACCCGAAAAAGCGATTTTGGATACATATGTGGTTGATATGTACCCGAAAAGTCGATTTTGGGTACATATTATAGCGGTTTTGTGGTTTTGGAAAGAGTTTTCGGGTGTTTGTTTTGAGGGTTTTGAAGTTGTGATTTGAGGATAAAGTGAAAATAATGTCGTAAATTTGCAGCTTGATTGGACAAAAGGCTTTGTGATAAGCAGCTTTTAAGTTCGTTGCTTAATTAAACCTATACATCATCATGGAGAAGACATACAATATTCCAACTCTTCCGTTGTCGTATGATTTGGAGACAAAAGCAGTTATGAGACAGCTTAATTCTGCCAACAAAAGATTGGCAGAGTTGAAAGGCATTGCTCACACAATTCCAAACGAAAATATTTTGATAAATACTTTGGTTTTACAAGAGGCTTGTGATAGTTCGGCTGTTGAAAACATTGTAACAACGAGAGATGACTTGTATAGGGCAGAGCTTGATTTGAAAGGCGAAATAGTCAATGTGGCAACCAAGGAAGTAATGAACTATCGTGAAGCAATGCAGGTTGGATTTAATGTTGTTAAACGACACAAACTTCTGACGCTGAACGATATTAAAACCATACAACAAAAACTTGAAGCCAACAATGCAGGTTTTCGTACTTTGCCGGGAACAAAACTGAAATCATCTCGCGGGGAGGTCGTATATGTTCCGCCGCAAGACATCGCACAAATCAACTCGTTGATGAGCAATTTGGAGACTTACATTAACGATACTCAAATGCAAGACATAGATCCCTTGATAAAATTGGCTGTCATTCATCATCAGTTTGAAAGTATTCACCCATTTTATGACGGCAATGGTCGTACGGGTCGTATTTTGTCTATTTTGTATCTTGTCATAAATGACTTATTGGATTTGCCGATTTTGTATCTGAGCAGGTATATCACCCACAACAAAGGTGAATATTATCGTCTTATTCAGGCAATAAGAGACAATGACGGGGATAATGCTTCTCAATGGGAGGATTGGATTTTGTTTATTTTGAAAGGAATAGAAGAAACTGCGGTGCAAACAATAGATATTGTCAAAGGTATCTCTCGTCTTATGGCAGAGTTTAAGAATAAATTGCGTCCCGTATTCGGCAAAAGATACAAGCATGAGTTGCTGAACAATCTCTTCTTTCACCCATACACAAAGATAGAGTTTATTGAAAAAGACTTGATGGTTCAACGTAAGACCGCAACTAATTATCTTGAACAAATTGTATCGTTGGGGCTTCTCGAAAAGGTAAAGAAGGGTCGCAGTAACTACTATATGAATACGGCTTTGATTAGTTTGTTTTTGGATATTCCGACAATTAAGGAAGATAATACGGAAGTTATTAACTCTATAAGCATCGATCAATTATAATAAAGGTAGATTTTGGATACATATTATAGCGGTTTTGTGGTTTTGGGAAGAGTTTTCGGGTGGTTGTTTTGAGGGTTTTGAAGTTGTGATTTGAGGATAAAGTGAAAATAATGTCGTAAATTTGCAACTTGATTAAAAAAGAGAGTTGATTTATGTACTTTGTTGGATATGCGATATTGTTTGTCGCTTGCATGATAAGTGGTTTCTGTTTGTTCTTTTTTGAGAAGAAACCCAAGGTCTTGAAGTATATTTCTGTTTTTGGGGGCGCTTTCCTTTTGGCTGTTTGTTTTGTGCATTTGCTTCCCGAAGTCTTTTCGGGGACAGGGCAGGAGGTTTGCTCTCATTCGCATATTCACTCTCATTCTCACCACGATGAGCATTCTTCTTTGCTGTCTATGGGGGCGTTTGTGCTTTTGGGATTTGTGCTTCAGCTGCTTTTGGAGCTTCTTTCCAAGGGTGCAGAACACGGACACCTGCATTCGGAGGAACATTCCAAGCACAAAAGCGGTTATGTGTCGGCTTTGATGGTGTTGGTCGGTGTTTCCATTCATGCTTTCTTGGAGGGATTTGCCTTGGTTATTGACGGCAAGATGAACTATTCGCTTTTGCTCGGTGTGGTTCTTCACAATATTCCAATAGCAATGGTTGTTGCAGGCAGCTTTCTTGCAGCAGGGTGTTCTAAGTTCGCTTCTATGTGTTACCTTGCTGTTTTTGCCATAATGGGTGTGCTTGGTTCTCTTTTGGGAGTGCATTTGGACTTTGTTGCAGAGCATACCGGTCAGATAATGTGCTTTGTTGTCGGTATTTTGCTTCATGTGTCTGTTTCAACTCTTTTTGACAGCAGCGAGAGTCACAAATATAATTTTGCAAGGTTTGTTACCGTTGTGGCTGCCTTTGTTTTGGCTTGTTTGCTGCCTCACTAACAAAAAACGAATAGTCCGATGAAGTTATCTGTTGTCATTGTAAACTACAACGTCAAGTACTTTTTGGAACATTGTCTCTACTCGGTGCAAAAGGCGATTGCCGACATAGATGCCGAGGTGTTCATTGTGGATAATAATTCTGTCGATGGGTCGGTGCAGATGCTCAAAAGCAAGTTTCCCGATTTTACTTTGATTGAGAACAAGGAGAATGTGGGCTTTGCAAAGGCTAATAATCAGGCAATGAGGATTGCAAAGGGTGAGTATATTCTGCTTCTCAATCCGGACACTGTTGTGGAGGAGGATACCTTTTCAAAATGTATTGAATTTATGGACGCTCACCCCGATTGCGGAGGCTTGGGCGTTAAGATGATTGACGGTCATGGTAAAATACTCAAGGAGAGTAAGCGTGGTTTCCCGACACCTTGGGCAAGTTTTTGCAAGATGAGCGGTCTTACTTCTTTATTTCCTCATTCCAAGCGTTACGCTCAATATTATATGGGACATCTTTCGTACGATGAAACGAACCAAGTGGATATTCTTGCGGGAGCTTATATGATGATGAGGAAGGAATGTTTGGACAAGGTGGGATTGCTTGACGAGGATTACTTTATGTATGGAGAGGATATAGACCTTTCGTATCGTATAACCTTGGGAGGATACAAGAACTACTACTTTCCGGAAGCCGAGATAATACACTATAAGGGTGAAAGTACCAAGAAGGCAAGCCTCAACTACGTTTATACGTTCTACAATGCCATGGCTATCTTTGCCCGAAAGCACTTGGACGGCAGGCAGACCAAGATTTATTCTTTTCTTATCAAGATTGCAATATGGCTCAGGGCGTCTTTGGGCTTTGTGTCGAGGATTTTCTCTCGTTGGTCGCAGGCTGTGGTAGATTTTCTGTTGATTTATGCAGGCTTTTTCTTGCTTGAGCGTACTTGGGCGTTGCATTATTGGGGCAATATCGACTATTATCCGCCTCACTACATGATTTGTGCAGTGCCGATTTATATTTTGATTTTGCTTTTCTCGGTTTATGTGTGCGGAGGTTATGTAAAACCAATCCGGATAGGGCGATTGTTTGAGGGAGTGTTTGTGGGAATGTTTCTGTTGCTTGCTTTCTATTCGCTTTTGCCTGCCGAGCTGAGATATTCGAGGGCTTTGGTCGTCATGGGTTCGGTTATGAGCTTGTGCGTTCTGCTCTTGGTGAGGTTTGTTGCCAATTTTGCTCGCAAGGGCAGCTTTTCGTTTGCTTCTGCTCAGCCTTCTCGTTATGCAATAGTTGCAGACAGTCCGGAGGCTGAAAGAGTTGCCGATTTGCTTTCCAAAACCGGCAACCGTCCGGAGTTCATTGCCTTGGTGGGTGCGGCAAAAGAGTACGACAACGACAAGTTTGTGGGAGATACTTCGCAGATTGAGGATATAATAAGGATATATTCGATTGATGAGGTGGTGTTTTGTTCCAAGGATTTGACACAAAGCAAAATCGGGGAGCTGATGGGACTACTTTCCAAGACGAATGTGTGCTTTACTATCGTGCCTCCGAGTGCGGACTTCATTATTGGCAGCAGCACAATCAAAACTCCTTCCGACCTTTACCTTGTAAACGTAAACAGTATCACGAGTGAGGACAACAGAAGGAAGAAACGCTTGCTTGATGTGTCGGTGAGTTTGTGCTTGCTCTTGGGTTTTGTGTTCGGTTGTTGGTTTGTCAATAAACCTTTGGGGCTGTTGAAGAATATCTTTCTTGTATTGATTGGTCGCAAAACTTGGGTTGGTTATAATAAAACGGGAATGGAAAAAATTGATAAGTTGCCCGACTTGAAGCACTCGGTAGTCAGCATTACCGGAGCGATGAATGCAGAAATTGTTGATGAAAACGCAATTCATAAACTCAATTTGCTATACTGTGCAAACTACTCTTTGATGAATGATTTTGGTGCTATATGCAAATCATTTAAGTATTTAGGAGATTGATTTAAGGGTTTGATTTGTTGAATTGGCGACAAGAGAGTAAAAATATTTGCTTTTTTGTCGCCAAAATATTTTGCGGTCTCGATATAAGTTTTTACCTTTGCTGTCGGATAAAGATAAATTGCAGTAAAATTTTCAACTGAAAAGGCGTATTCTTTATCTGAATGGTTAAACCTTAAATACATTTTGCTTTATGAACAAGTCTGAAGAATTTATCGAAATGGAACATCGCTACGGAGCGCACAACTATCACCCTTTGCCCGTGGTGTTGAACAGGGGTGAAGGTCCGTTTGTGTGGGACGTCGAAGGAAAGCGTTATTTTGACTTTTTGAGTGCATACTCTGCTGTAAATCAAGGTCATTGCCACCCGAAAATTATTGCAGCTCTTTGTGAGCAGGCACAGAAACTTACTTTGACTTCGAGGGCTTTTTACAACGATTGTTTAGCTCCTTATGAGAAGTATGTTACAGAGTACTTTGGTTATGACAAAGTGCTTCCTATGAATACGGGAGCAGAAGCCGACGAGACAGCTCTCAAACTTGCAAGACGCTGGGGCTACAAGGTTAAAGGCATTCCCGAAAACGAAGCAATCATCGTTTGTTGCGAAGGAAATTTCCACGGAAGAACCATATCTATCATTTCGATGTCCACCGACCCCGACAGCTATGGCGATTTTGGTCCGTTCACTCCCGGATTTATAAAGATACCTTACAATGATGCACAGGCACTTGAAAAAGTTCTGTCGCAGCATGCAGACAAGGTTGCGGGATTTCTTTTGGAGCCTATCCAAGGAGAGGCTGGCGTTTTCGTGCCTGACGAAGGCTATTTGAAAACTTGCTATGACATCTGCAAGAAACACAATGTTCTCTTTATTGCCGACGAGGTTCAGACGGGAATTGCACGAACAGGAAAGCTACTTGCTTGCGACCATGAGGGCGTTCGTCCCGATATATTGATATTGGGAAAGGCATTGTCGGGCGGAGTATTGCCTATTTCGGCAGTGTTGGCAGACGATGAGATTATGCTGACAATCAAACCCGGCGAACACGGCTCAACCTTTGGAGGCTTCTGTCTTGCAGGAAGGGTTGCCGTTGCAGCCTTGCAGGTTGTCAAAGACGAGCATTTGGCAGAAAAAGCCGAAAAGTTGGGACAAATCTTCCGCAGCGAGCTGAAGAGCGTAAAGAGCGACATGATAGAATTGGTACGAGGAAAAGGTTTGCTCAATGCAATCGTCATAAGACCAAAGAATGGCAAAGAAGCATGGGACGTATGTTTGAAGATGAAGGAGTTGGGAGTTCTTGCAAAACCAACACATCAACACATCATTCGTTTCGCTCCTCCTTTGGTCATCACCGAAGAACAACTAAGAGAAGCAATAGAGCTGATAAAAGAAGCAATAACATCATTTGAGTAATTAGTTTTGTGATTTTGTTTTTTAATTGTGGGGACGTCATGTTGCGAAACATCACGTCCTTTTTTTCATTTGTTCTGTTTGGTCAAATGGATATGATGTCTATTTTTTTGACATCTTGCACAATATATTTTCTCTTTGGCGGTTATGTTCTAAAAACCAAACCTCTTTTTTAAGGTCTTACGTTAAAACACAGTAGTTTATGAGAAAAAAGTTTTGTAGTGTCATCTGCATTGTTTTGTTTGCAGTATCACAAATCGGAGTTAAGGCTCAGTCAAACGGTGGTTTGGATTTCACTTTTGCAGCCGAAAAAACAGTTCACGGAGTTGTCCACATACAATGTGAGACTACTATTCAGTCCGTCTTTTATGACGATTTCTTCTCTTTCCTTCTCCCTCCTCAAACAAGGGAACGCTCTTATCAAACATCGGGTTCGGGAGTTATCATTTCCGAAGACGGATACATCATTACCAACAACCATGTTGTTCAAGACGCAGAAACAATCAATGTGGTGTTGAACGACAAGAGGAGTTTTGTTGCCCGCCTTATTGGCAATGACCCTTCGAGTGATTTGGCTGTGATAAAGATTGATGCCGACGGATTGGAACCTCTCGAATTTGGAAACAGCGATGAGGTCAAAATAGGTGAGTGGGTGTTGGCTGTTGGCAACCCTTTTAATCTCACATCGACCGTTACGGCAGGCATAGTTTCGGCAAAAGCCCGCAATATCAACATTTTGGGTAACAAGATGAGCAATGCCCCTATCGAGAGCTTCATTCAGACCGATGCAGCAGTCAATCCCGGCAACAGCGGAGGAGCATTGGTAAACCTCAAAGGAGAACTTGTGGGAATAAACACAGCCATTGCCTCTTCCACAGGCTCATATACAGGCTATTCGTTCGCCATTCCCTCAAACATAGTCCGCAAAGTAACTTCCGATTTGATACAATACGGAGTAACACAAAAGGCAAACATGGGAGTACACTTCGCAGAAATGGATTCCAAACTTGCAGAAGTCAAAGGCATTAAGTCTGTCAGAGGAATATATATAGGATACGTCATCAAAGACGGAGCAGCCGACAAGGCAGGAATAAAAGACGGAGACATAATCACTTCAATCGACGGCAAAAATGTAAACTCCAATGCCGAATTTAATGAAGTTCTTGCACAGCATTCGCCCGGAGATGTTGTCAAAGTGGAGATTGAGCGAGACGGAAAGCTGTTATACTTTGATGTAAAGCTGTTTAATTCGATGGGAAACACCGACATAATTCGCAATGACACAGAAGCAACAGAGCAAATCTTGGGCGGAAGTTTCAGAGAGGTCAATGAAAAAGAAAAACAGCAATATGGAATTTCCAAGGGTGTGGTTGTAGAAAAAGCAGGCAAGAGTCCGTTTGCACGACTTGGCATAAAGAACGGATTTATCATCACTTCCATCGACAAGAAAGTGAACATCTCGATTGAAGACATCAGACAATTAGAAAAGAAGAAAGGTAAATTGATTGTCGAAGGCTTCTATCCGAACGACAGCAGGACGTATTATTTTGTCCTCGTCTTATAACCAAAACGCCGAAAGGCTGTTGATAAGTAGGTTATTAACTTTGTGCTATATCGCTTGCACGAGAGGAAATAAGGTAATACCTTTGCAAACTGATAGATAGTAAGATTATTTAGGTACGAACAAAAAGGGAACATGAGACAGTTAAAGATAATAAAATCTATCACCAATAGGAACATAGGCTCTTTGGACAAATTTTTGCAAGACATCAGCAAAGAAGAGCTTATCACGCCGGAGGAGGAAGTTCAGCTTGCCCAAAGGATAAAGGCAGGTGATGAAGTGGCGTTGGAAAAGTTGGTAAAATCGAATCTTAGGTTCGTTATATCGGTGGCAAAACAGTATCAAAATCAAGGTTTGAGCCTTCCCGATTTGATTAACGAGGGAAACATAGGTTTGATTAAGGCAGCAAGGCGTTTTGATGAGACAAGAGGTTTCAAATTTATTTCGTTTGCGGTTTGGTGGATAAGGCAGAGCATCTTGCAAGCCTTGGCAGAAAAGTCCCGTATCGTCCGTTTGCCGCTCAATCAGGTCGGAGCAATCAACAAATTGAAGAAGGTGTCATCTCGTCTCGAACAACAGTTGGAGAGAACTCCTTCTGACGAAGAGTTGGCAGAGGAAATGGATTTGAGCTTTGACAAGGTTAAAGAAACAACTCACATAGGGGCAAAAGCAGTATCAATGGACGCACCGCTCATTCAGGACGAAGACCTCAACCTTATCGACGTTTATGTGGAGGAAGACGCCAAAACGACCGACGACTTGGTGTTGAAGGAAAGTCTTTCCAACGACATATCCGAATCCTTGTCCCTTTTGACCGAACGAGAAAGGAGTATAATCTACCAATTCTTCGGAATAGGTCTTTCGCACGGCATGACATTGGAAGAAATTGCCGTTGCACAAAACCTCACAAGGGAAAGAGTGAGACAAATCAAGGAGAGAGCATTGAGACGCCTTCGTTCAAGCGAGCAATGCAAGAAGTTGGCAGTCTATCTCAATGAATAAATAATTTGTTTTCATTACATATTTGTTGCGGTTTCTTGCTTTGAGCAGGAAACCGCTTTTTTTGTACTTTTGCTGTAAGAAAAAAATCAATCTGACCGCTTGTAATTCGCAAATAAGTATGACAAGTAGCAAAGAGAAAAACCATTTCAAGATATGAAAGAGATATTATACGTTTTGACAGACAAGTATGCAGACCATGAAGCTGCGTTCCTTTCGCAGGCAATCAACTCTGACGAGAAAGGACTTATTGAAAATCCCAAGTATATCAACAAGATAGTTGCAAAAAGTATGCTTCCTGTAAGCTCCATTGGAGGATTTAGAACACTTCCCGACTATACTTTTGAAACCTTTCCGAAAGATTATGCGGCTGTTGTGCTTGTTGGCGGTATGGGTTGGCTGACACCCGAAGCCGATGTTGCTCTCGATTTAGTTTGCGATGCCATTTCAAAGGGCAGGATAGTGGGAGCAATATGCAATGCTGCCACATGGCTTGCCAAGCATGGCTTGTTGAACGAAGTAAAACACACAGGTAACGGCATTGAACAGCTGAACCATTGGGGTGCAAAGAGTTATACAAATCAAAAAGGCTACATCAATGCTCAGGCTGTGAGCGATAAAAACATTGTTACAGCCAATGGTTCGGGATATTTGGAATTTGCGCGCGAACTCTTACGCCTTCTTGAAAACGATACTCCTCAAAGAATAGAACAATACTACCAATACAACAAGTCGGGAATGGTCGAATTGTCTGCTCCGAAGCGATTTAGCTTTAATACGGTGGGACTTTTTACGACTGACAATCGCAAAACAGTCGATTTTTATACCAAGGTATTCGGCTTTACCACCACTTGGGACGGAGTTCAGCCCAATGTAGAGATGTATATGGGCAAGATGAGAATAATACTCTTTCCTCGCTCAGACTTTGAGCAAATGACCTCGCAGCAATACGGCTACCCCGAAGGATATAATGGCACAATGGAGTTGGCAATCGATGTTCCGACTTTTGCCGACGTGGATAGGGAGTATAATAATGCCCTATCGTTGGGAGCAACATCGGTAATGCCGCCGCTAACAGAGCTTTGGGGACAACGCACCTGCTACATTGCCGACCCCGATGGCAATCTTATAGAGATAAATTCCTTTGTCAAGTAAGGAAATACGACTTTTCGGGGACAAGCAAAGCTCTCTTTGGGTTTGGTGAGAGCAAAAAAAAAAATCGGACGTCTGCAAAGAGAGCAAACGTCCGAAGGTTTGATATTATGAAAAGATGTTTAGTGTTTTGGTTTTATGTCCAATTTAACGGGAGCAATCATGTTCTCCGGTTTTAGTATTGTGTCCAAATCTTCTTTTGACAAGATGTCGTGTTCCAATACCAAGTCGTAAACTCCCTTGCCGGTCTGCATTGCTTCTTTTGCAATCTTGGTAGAGTTCTTGTAACCGATGATTGGGTTCAATGCAGTAACAATTCCGATTGAGCCTTTGACCTGACGCTCGCAGTTTTCAACGTCTGCCTTTATTCCGTCGATGCAAAGTGTTCTCAAAGTGTTAAATCCGTTTGTCAAAAGGTCGATAGACTCAAACAAGCAGTAAACCAACACCGGTTCCATGACGTTCAATTCCAACTGAGCGTTCTCTGCAGCCAACATAACTGCGGTGTCGTTTCCGATAACCTTGTAGCAAAGTTGGTTCATTACCTCAGGTATAACAGGGTTTACCTTGCCCGGCATGATTGAAGAACCCGGTTGCATTTCAGGTAAGAACAATTCGTGGATACCACAGCGAGGACCGGAACCCATCAAACGCAAGTCGTTGCATATCTTTATCGCTTTCAAAGCTATACGCTTCAATTCAGAAGAGTAACCTACCAATGTGGAAGTGTCAGATGTTACTTCAACCAAGTCTTCTGCCAATGTAACGTTCCAACCGGTGATTTCTCTCAATGCTTCTGTGCAGAGCTTGCTGTAACCCGGCTCGGAGCAAATTCCTGTTCCGATTGCAGTAGCACCCATGTTGATGCAAAGAAGGTCTTCGGCTGCTTTGTTCAAGTTAGCTATTTCTCTTCTCAAAAGGTTTGCAAATCCTTTGAAAGTTTGTCCCAATGTCATAGGAACTCCGTCTTGCAACTGAGTTCTTCCCATCTTGATTATGTTTGCGAACTCTTGAGCTTTTGCGTCCAAAGATGCAACTATTTTCTCCAAAGCCTCAACAAGTTGCTTGTTCTCCAAATACAAACCAAAGTGGAATGCGGTAGGATAAGCATCGTTGGTCGATTGAGAAGCGTTCAAGTGGTCGTTAGGAGAGCAGAACTCGTATTGACCATGCTCTTTGCCCATTATCTCCAATGCACGGTTTGCCAAAACTTCGTTAGCGTTCATATTGACAGTTGTACCTGCACCTCCCTGAATCATATCTGACAAGAAAAATTCGTGGTGCTTGCCTTCGTACAACTCATCGCAAGCCTGAGCTATTGCTTTGAATTGTTCGTCGGTAAGTTTGCCCTGCTTGTGGTTTGCAATCGCAGCACCCTTCTTTGTCAAAGCCATACCCTTGATGAAGTTAGGGTAGTCGTTCATCAATCTTCCCGAAATTTTGAAGTTTTCAAAACCTCTTGCAGATTGAACTCCGTACAATGCTTCTGCAGGGATTTCCTTTGTACCAATCAAGTCGCTTTCTTGACGTGTCTTTCCTGAATATTTGGTTGAATCAATCATTTTAATAATGCTTTTATGTTTGTTGTTAATCTGTTATCTTGCCAAAAAGAAAGTGCAAAGGTACAAAAAAACACGATAATATCAAGTGTTTTGGCAGATATTTCGGAATTTATTTTTTGCTTTTCCTCTTTGCGTTGCATCGGTCTGCTTTTTGGGAAAATTAAAACGGCGATTTATTTTTCCAAAACGCCGTTTTGCTCCGACAAAACGCCGTTTTATTTTGCTGAAACGGCGTTTTGTTTTACTCTTATTTTGATGTTGATTTTCTGATAGTTAGTGCTTCTTGATGAATTTCATTAAATCGGCAACTTCAATCATCTTTGTCGATTGCAGAGCCTTGGTGTCGGCATATTTGTCTCCCAAAGGAATGTGCCTGTTGCCGATTGTAACGCTGTCTTTGTGGATTGCGTCAATGGCAGATATGTTAATAATGAACGATTTGTGTACTCTGCAAAAGTTTTCGGGCAACACCTCTTCCATTAACTTCATTCTGTTCAAACACAATATGGGTAATTTGTCTTCGGTAAGCAGATGTATCTTGACATAATCCCTCAAACCTTCGATGAAAGCAATGTCGTCAAATCTCACTTTTTGGAATTTGCCGTCTGTTTTGACAAACAAAAAGTCCGGTTTGTCCGAAGGGTGGGTTTGTTCTTCCATCGATGCAAACAAACGGCACATTGTCGAATAGAAAGTCTTGAAAGAGACAGGTTTTAGCAAATAGTCGAACGCTCCCACCTTATATCCGTCTATTGCATACTGCTCAAAGGCTGTCGTAAAGATGACTTTTGCTTTCCCTTCGATAGTTTTCGCAAATTCCATGCCATCTACGCCCGGCATCTGTATGTCTGTAAGCACCACATCCGCTCCTCCCGAGAGTATAAGCTCATAACAGGACATTGCCGAGGTGTAACTTCCGACCAATTCGCAAAAAGAAGTCTGTTTAACATAGGTTTCCAATAGCGACAGAGCCAAAGGCTCGTCGTCAATGACGATACATCTTAATTTCATGACAAAACAATATCAAGGGTTACCGTGTAAAATCCGTCTTTTGTGCAGACGTTGTACTCATATTTGTCTTTGTATTGGGCTTCCAAGCGTTTGAGGAGCAAATCAAGCCCCACGCCACCCTCTTTCGTCTTATTGGCATTTTCGGGAAAGAATGTATTTGATATGGTGCTTGTTATGCCGTTGTCAGTCTCCTTTATGAAAATGTCAATCCTGCTTTGCTTGTCGGGACTTACCCCGTGCTTGAACGCATTCTCGATAAGGTTGATGTGAAGCATCGGAGCAATAGTGAGAGTTGTCGTGTCGGACACTTCAAATCGGGTGTTGATTATCACATCTTTTCTTTGCCGAAGTCTCATAAGGTCGATATAGTCTTTCAGAAAGGCAATCTCGTTTTTCAAAGGCACAATCTCGCAGTTGTTTACGCTGAGAGTATATCTCAAAAGGTTGGAAAGCGAAATCAGAGCTTGCTGTGCCTGCTTTTGAGAGAGAGAAATCAAAGCGTAAATGCTGTTCAGCGAATTTATAAGGAAGTGCGGATTGAGCTGATTGCGAAGATTTTTCAGCTCGCACTCGGATTTTAAGTTTGAAATCTTGTTTTTCTCCCTTTCTGTGCGAAGCCACTTCAACAAAAGCTTTGCACAAAGCACGAAAGCCAAGGCTGTGAGCAAGGGAATGCAGTTTTGCAGCAACATGACCAAGTTGAGCGAAATGTAATGCTCGGTTTGACAACACGGCTCGAAGTAATTGAAAACTATTTGCGTCAGTGCTGCAAACAAAACAATCAAAAGCAGATTGGAAACGATGAATTTGGAAAACTTTTTGTTGAACAAAAACCTGTCAATCAAGAAAAAGTAATTCAAATAGAAGAAACAGAACACCATTCCCATCTTTGCAAAATACTTGACTGCGAAAGAGCTTTCCAAAGACGAGATATTGTCAGGTGGAAAGAAAGGTCCGCAAAAGACAATCCCCCAACAAAGGATATGAAGCAGGAAAAACGTATGTTTCTTTCGGTCAATCAGTTCTTTCATTTCAGAAAAGAAAACGCCAAAAAGTTCGATTTATTATTATCGAAGCCTCACAGAACCAATCCGAATGCTCGCAACAAGACAAAAAAACAGCCCTTCAAAGTGTTACTTCCTCAAGGGCTGTCTGCAAAACTAAAATAAAACCAATTTAAAAACAAAACAAAATGAAACTCATGCGTCATCTTGATGTTTCAGTATGCAAAGGTAAGACCATTTTACGAAATTGTGGAAAACTATTCTGCAAAAGCAAATGTTTTATCGACAAAATCCGAAACGGTGTCGATAAGACTTGATTTCTTGAAGTCAAAACAAGGACAGCTGACCTACGCAGTTGAAACTCTTTCTGTGCAGAGGAGTGAAGCCGTGTTGCACTATTGCCGCACGGTGTTTTGCAGTCGGATAACCCATATTCTTGTTCCAATCATACAAAGGGTAAGACTTGTGTGCTTCAATCATGAAATCGTCTCGGTAAGTCTTGGCAAGAATGGACGCAGCGGCTATGCTCTGAAATTTTCCGTCCCCTTTGACGATACATTCAAAGGGAATATCCAAGTCGGAGTAAAATCTGTTGCCGTCAATGAGCAGAAGGTCGGGACGAAGCGAGAGTTCTTTTACTGCATTGCTCATTGCAAGAAAGGCAGCTTTGAGAATGTTGATTTTGTCTATCGTTTCGTTATCTACAAACGCCACTGCATAGCTCAGAGCATTGCTCTCGATAACGGGACGCAGCCTTCGGCGGGCTTTGTCGCTCAACTTCTTTGAATCGTTCAGCTCCTTGCAGACAAAATCTCGTGGAAAAACAACAGCGGCAGCGACAACAGGACCTGCCAAACAGCCTCGTCCTGCTTCGTCGCAGCCGCATTCCAAAATATTCTCTTGAGAAAAATAACTTCTTAGCAAAATTCCTACTTGCCGATTGACGCAATGAGACTTTCAAACAAAATTCTGCCGTCGGTATTGCCCAATTCCTCGTCGGAACATCTCTCGGGGTGAGGCATCATTCCGAAGACGTTTCGCGTAGAGTTGGTTATGCCGGCAATATTCTCCACACTGCCGTTAGGATTGTACTTTGTGTCAATCTCTCCTGCCTGATTGCAGTAGCGGAAAAGCACTCTGTCTTCATCGTTGAGGCGTTTTATCGTCTCACTATCGGCAAAATAGCGACCCTCTCCGTGAGCTATGGGAACATTGAGAGCTTTGCCTTTTGTGGCTTTTTGTGTGAAAGCGGTGGAAGTTGTCTGCGTTGCAATATATTGGTTCTTGCAAACAAATTTCTGGTTGTCGTTTGCAAGCAAAGTTCCTTCCAACAATCCGGATTCGCACAAGACTTGAAAACCATTGCACACTCCCAAAACGTAACCGCCGTTTTTGGCAAACGCCTTGACGCTTTCCATGATAGGAGAGAGGCTTGCGATTGCTCCCGAGCGAAGATAATCGCCATAAGAGAAGCCTCCGGGAAGTATAATCATATCACAGTTTTGCAAATCGGTATCCTTATGCCATAGTTCCACAACTTCCTGATGCAGTATGTCTTTCAAAAGATATACCATGTCGTGGTCGCAATTTGAACCCGGGAAAATAACTACTCCAAATTTCATATTTGTCAGATTTTTTTGAGTTTTCAACCCTGCAAAGTTACGAAAAAATCACTCAACAGAGCCGTTTGACGCCCTCTTTTGCCAAAATAAGACGAAAAAACATCGTTTCCTGCCTTTATTACAAAGACATATAAACTTTGGCAATGCAACAAAGAACGAAAATCAGCAAGAAAGTGTTGGCGTGCTTCTCTTTGCTCTGATTCATGAACAGATTGCAAAGGAAAAACGACAAAGGAATGGCAAAAATGAACGACATATTCGGATAAATCTTGCTCAAAAAGAAAGGAAAGAGAGAAACGACAAACATGCTCACCATTACACCGCTTTTCTTTCTGTATTCGATAATTCGGTTTGAGCGAGAGCTGAGAGTGTTTCCTATAGCCGGAATCATAAACAGCACAAGCAATATCATATATACCACTTGCAGAGGAACATTAAGAAATTCCAAGTTTATGTCTATCCATTTTTCTGCGTTCTCAAACAGTTCTGCTTCTACAGGTATGTCTTTCAGATAGTAAAACACAGCCAAAAGCAAAAACGGAGTGAGTAATCCGAGAATGCTCATGCCCCAACTGCGCCACTTGTAGAGCTTATAGACAATCAAACCGCCCCACATCCAAAATATAAACAACACATACGGAGCATAAAACAGACTTGCAAGTGCCAAAAAGAAGCTCGACTGAAAAATCTCGTCAATTCCCTCGTTCTTGTCGTGGCATTTGAAAAAGAAATGCAAGGCAATAATCAAACACAAGTTGGCAAACAAAACCGCACTGAACGTCATAGTCTGCACATTGCAACTCATGAGAATGATATACAAGAAAGCAGGAAAAAAGGTCGTCTTTTGACACAAGTGGTTTCTCGTCATCATATAGTTGAGAAAAAGAGCCTGCAAAACAACAATCACAAAGGCACAAATCGAAGCCATTGTGTTCAAACCGTATGCCCAAGAGTAAACAAGGTCATAAAGAGGCATATCGAAAATTGTGCGAAACAGCTCCGGCGGATTGACAAACGCAGGAATCCACAGCACCAAAGGAACCAACACCAACAAAAGAAGTTGGAGAGGATAGTTTTTTTTGAAGATATTTATCAGCATGATATTTTCCAATGTTTTTGATTTACTCTAACTCTTTACGGAAACAATCCGAAAAAGATACATTTTTGAGCGTCAAAACACTCAAAAACGACATTTCTTCTTCGTTTTGAGAATGTCTTACGCCAAAAGTACAAAATAAAACGGCGTTTCACTGAAATAAAACGCCGTTTTATCCGAACAAAACGCCGTTTTATTTTGGCAAAACGGCGTTTTGTTTTCCTTAGTATTCGAGTTATAATTTTGAAGCCAAATCAGAGGTGATTTCTTTCAACTTTTCTTCGGTCGGAACGAAGTTTACGTTGTAGCTTGCAACGGTTTCTATTCCCGATTCGTCAAAGTAGCGTTGCATAACCTTCATATTCAAAGGCGCCCAGCCGTAAGAGCCGAACAACACACCCTTCTTGCCCTTGCAAACCAAACCTTGGATATATGTCATCATGGCTGCCACACTCGGCATGATGTTTTTGTTCAGCGTAGGGCTGCCGACGCAGATATATTCGGCGTCCAAGCAGTCTGTTATCACGTCCGAAACATGGTTGGACTTCAAATCATAGAACTTAAACGAGTAATCCTTTTGTTCAAAGGCGTTTCTCACGGCGTAAGCTATCTTTTCGGTGCTGTGCCACATACTGTCAAACACTATAACCGCCTTTTTCTTTGTCTCTTGGTCGCTCCACTTGGTGTAACACTCCAATATGGCAGGAAGATTGGTCCTCCAAATCAAGCCGTGTGCAGGAGCTATCATCTTGATGTCCAAAGCCGATGCAGCCTTGAGAGCAGTTACCACTTGGGAAGAGTAAGGCATTACGATGTTTGCGTAATACTTCTTTGCCTCTGCAAGGATTATATCCAAATTCAGCTCATCGTCAAAATTCTCTGAGCTTGCCAAGTGTTGTCCGAAGGCGTCGTTGGAGAACAAAATCTTATCTTCGGGGCAGTAAGTGAGCATATTGTCGGGCCAATGCACCATAGGTGTTGTCAAGAAGGTGAGAGTACGTTTTCCTATGGAGACGCTGTCGCCTGTCTTGACGGTTTGTATCTTCCAGTTGGTTGTATCGTAGTGCAACTTGTGTTCTTTCTCTGCCGCAGCGGTGGTAAGAACGGTTGCATTGGGAAGACGCTTCATCACTTCGGGCATTGAACCCGAGTGATCCATCTCTACGTGGTTTGAAACGACATACTCAATCTTTGAAAGGTCCACAACTTGTGAAATTCTCTCCAAAAATTCTTCGCAAAACGGCGCTTTCACCGTGTCTATCAACGTAATCTTTTCGTCTATTATCAAATAGGCATTGTAGGTTGAACCTTTTTGAGTAAGATAACCGTGAAAGTTTCTTACATTCCAGTCTTTGACACCGACAGAATAGATGTCTTTTGCAATTTCCAATGGTTTCATTGTGATAATATTTTAATTGTTATTGTCTGAATCTGTTTTGCATAAGTTGGGTTTGGGCTTGGTCGTATTGGTCTGCCAATTCGTCCTCGCCAATCGAGCGATAGTAGTCTTCAAGCAGCGAATAGAGCTTGATATATGCCCCTGCCTCGTCCAAGCCTTGGTAACGGAACACCTGCAAAAGGTTCTTTACTAATTGGTCGCTGTGTCTTCCTGTGTTGAAGAGGCGTACCAAGTAGTTTTCTGCACCCGTTACATCACCCGAAGCGAGCTTTATTTGTGCTGCAAGGTTGTAAGAGTTTTCGTATTTGTAGTTTGTGTTTATTGTTTGCTCACAAAGTTTCAACGCCTCGTCGGCTTGACCCGACATAAGCAGGCAATTAGCTTTCATAATGTTCGCATTCTCGTTCAGAGGGTTGCATTTGAGGAAATTATCCAAGATGTTGTTAATCTTTGGCAGCAATTCGCTTCTCAAAGTGTCCGTCATGGCTCTCTTTAAGTAGATTTCGGCAAGCGAAATCACCGCAGTTTCGTTGTCGGGTTCGGCTTCCACTGCCTTGTTAAGGTAGGTTATTCCCTGTTCGACGTCGCCTTTTTTCATTGCTTCGGAGCCTTGGAGGTCATATTTTTGCTTTCGCTTCAACACAATGCACACCGGAGCATCATCTACCTTGACTTGATATACCGTATTGGCAGGAGGATATGCTCCTGTGGCAATCATGTCCGGTCCTATGCCGGTTGTGCATACTATAAGGTAATCCCAGTCGGACGAACCCCTTTCTGCCCAGCGTACAAAGGCAGTTTCAAAGTGTGCAGTGTCGTCTTTGAAATAATAATTGAGCGGGTGAATGTGCCAACAGCCCACCTTTATTTTCTCTCCGCTTGTAAGGCTGTCCTTTTTCGCATTCTCCTTGACCCATTCCGAGGCTTCACGCAAAGAATGATAGTAATAATCCAACTCATACTTGCCGTAAGCATTGCCGGCATTGCCGACAAATTGATTGAAATAGACGTATTCGTAAGGGTGATTGCGAATGCAGTGTGCCACAGGGTGAACACACAACAAGCACATTGCAAGAGCAACAGCCCATTTGGCATAACGATTTCTCACAAGCTCAATCAGACTGTCCCAACCCAAGGCTGCGAGTATCACAATCGAAGGATAGCTGAACAAAAGGTGTCTCCAACCTCCGTAAACGTTGGAACGGTCAATCACAATCCAGAAAACAGGGAACAAAGCGGTGAAAAACAACACCAAATAGTAGAACCACTTCTTCCGATTGTGAAAAGCCAACACCATACTCAACAAAAATCCTACTAAAACGACCAAAGGAATGGTCATAAGCATATATTTTGGAGAGTAATACCAAGGAAGAGTGTCCGACCACTGCATTTTGCCCTCAAAAACCTGCCTTATGGCAATCTGAAACTTGCTCATGTTGGTAAAAGCATCGTAAACGTTGCTCACAGGTCCTTCTAAGGCGTAGGGCCAAACAAGAACTGCCAAGATATATCCGACAATGCAAATACCCAACGACCAAATGAGCGTCTTAAAAAAGACAGGTTTCAAAGTCTTTTGCTTGTAAATGTAATACACAATGGCAAAAAGTCCGAAGTAAGCGACCATCAGCAAACCTCCCACGCGGATTGAAGTTGCAAAAGCGATGGAAAGAGCAAGCATTATGGCAGTTGAAATTTTTATCTTCGGCAAACCGTCCAAGAACTTCACAATATAATATATTGACATTATGCAAGCAGATGCAAAAGGTATGTCTTTGAGGTTGTTGAAAGAGTGTCCCAAAAATCTCGGAGAAAGAAACAGCAGCACACAAGTAAGAACTGCCGCCCTCCAACCGCCAATTCTGCGAGCCAAAAGCCCTGCATAGAGTATTCCCACCCACGCCAAGATATTGCAAAGAGCGTGTCGCCACGGCATATAGTCTTCTATGCCGAATGTATTGATGATTAGGTGAATGAAAGTGTCGGGAGACTGACTGTAATAGGGCAGGTTGTTGCTCTCGGTGGGCGTTGCAGCGGTTTTATCTTCGCCAAAAGTCTTGTAATAGTTGAATACATCTTGCGAATGATGCACATGGAAGAACTCATCGCCCGATATGCCCGCATCTTTTGCCAAAAAAAGCAATCCGAAAAGCGAAAGAGCCAACACAAACAAAAACACAGGACGCCAAATCTTGTTCTCGCCCTCATGTTGCTTCGATTTCAATTCTGAAAAAGGCTCTTTGAAGAAATATGTTGCAAACTTGCCTATACAACTACTCATATTACTATTATTTATTGATTGAAACGCTTTGCAAAGATAGCACAAAAACTTCACAAATCAGCTATTTTGTGTTTCTTATTCGCTTTTGTATATAAATTGACTGATAAGTCGGACGGCTTGAACAAAGCGTAAGGTCTGGCAGTCGGTGAGTGTGCTTTCTATTGCGAGGACTTTGTTCTCCTTTACGGCAGATAGTTGGTCGTAAGGTGCGGTATGTTTGAATGCTTCGGCGTCTTCTTTCCTTATTATGATGTATTCGGGTTGTCTGAAAAAGATTTCCTCTTTGCCGATTGACCAGCCGTCAATCTGTTTTGCGAGGTTCTCGCCTCCCGACAGCTCTATGATGTCGTTAATGAAGGTATTGCCGCCTGCGGTGAAGTCTCCGCCTGCTCCGAAGCCCGCAACATAATACACAAGCGGCTTTTTGCCCTGCGGAATGTTCGCTGTGATTTGTTCCAACTTCGACTTGCAATCGGCAATCAGGCTGTCGGCAAGCTCTTTCTTGCCGACAATCTCTCCCAAGACCGAAAGGGTGGAATAAACGTCCGCTGCCTTTTTCTGTTCCGGCAGACAGATAACCTTCAAGCCCGATTTCTCCATTGCTTCAATCATTTGCTTCGATACCATTGAGGCAGTTATCACAAGCTCGGGCTGAAGCGAACAGATAAGTTCCAAACTTGCATCGCTTATTCCCCCGACCGAAGGAATGCTTTTTGCTTCGGCAGGATAGAGACAAAAATCCGTTCTTCCCACAAGCCTTTGCTGCTCTCCAAGGTCAAACAGTAGTTCCGTAATCCCGGGAGAGAGTGAAACAATACGCCGAGGATTGGGAGCGATAGTAACATCTCTTCCATAGTAGTCTCGTATCGTTATGCTGTTTTGGGTTTGAGAAGAATTGCCTTGCTGTTTCGAGCAGGCAAAGGCAAGCATTGCAAAAGCTGTAAGGCACAATAGTTTGATTATTCTTTGTTTCATTGTTTCAAGAGTTTGAAAAACCAACATTATTACAAATAACGTGCAAAGGTAATCAAAAAAAAGGTTCGGCAGCCTCAAAAGACAACCGAACCTTTGTTGAAGAAATGATTTTTAATAGCTTGAATGCTTTCTACAAACCGAGCATTATGCCGAACGAGAACGGCTTCAAGTCTTTGTCATACGAGTTGCTAAACATATTTGTCAGGCTGTGGTTTACATAGAACGTCCAACCGCTCAACTCTATGCCGGCAAAAGCATCTGCCTTGAAGGTGTTGAATTCGTTGAAGCTGCTTCCTGTGCTTTGTTCGGTCGTTATGCCGTCCTTGGTATATGAACATTTGAAACCGGTGTGAGAGTTGCGATAATTCAATCCGCCTATTGCTCCGATGTGCAGCTTGATATTCTTTGCCAAACGGAAGTCTATGATAAGCGGAACGGTAACATAGCGAGCCACAAGCTTACATTCAGCATTGCCCTCCGAGCTGCCCGGGAAGATAGAAATGCCGTTGTCAAATCTGAACACATTGCTTTGGTAACCCACACCCGTGGTAAGAGACACCACATTGTCGGGACAGAAAGTAAAACGGAACATTATATCCCATTTGTTTGACCATTTGAGGCTGGAAGGGCTTGAAGAAGCAGGCACGGTGAAAGGATTGCCGCTTGCATAGTTCAAATAGCCATAACCCCATACCAATCCTGTCGAAAGAGTACGCCTTCTGTTCTTTTTGATGTCTCTGTTCATTTCCATGGCTTCGGACAAATCTTCAATCTCAGGACCTAACAAATCGAAAAATTCTGTAATGAGTTCACCCATACGCTCTTCCCTCTCTTTCGGACCCCATGATCTGGACAGACTTGTTTGTAATTGACCTTTGAATATTTTAACGACTACTCCATCTACAAATTTCGGGGTATCTACAATTTCGGATTTGACGTTCATAATCTGGATTGAATCTGCCTGAATGAATATTGTGTCTTCCGGTATGAGTAATGATTGCAGCTTTACTTGGTTTCTCTCCATTAGTTTGACAAACGAGTCCAAGTCTGCACCCATTATTTTCAATACATCTTCTTGGTCGGTGTCTGCATACTTGACATTTGGTTTTGTTTTGGCATCTTGTTCCGAGAGAACGCAGATTGCTTTGTACAGCTTTTTTGTTTCACCCTGTCGAATGGTAAGGACGTCTTTTCCGTTGAAGAAAGAGCCGGCGTCATCTTTCAAAACACTTTGTTCTTCTTGTGCATTTGCACTGCCGAAAGCAAGTCCCAAGCCGAGAATTGCTCCCAAAAATTTGACATTTCTTTTCATCATTTATTTGGTTTTTGTTGTTAATTATTTCTTTTGCTATGATTTGATTTTCTTTACTTGAACTATTTCCACATATTCATATTCCTTTCTGCGGTTCTGCACTTTTGAGATTATGTTTGTGAGCTTCTCTATGCTTTCTATGCTCTTTTGCGAAATTGCATCAACCACTTTGGCAACTTTCTGCTCCAAAGACAAACGCTCGTTCAGCCATGCAAACAACAGACTTTGCGGACTGAATTTTTTGTCCGAACTCTCGTCAAGTATTATGTGGTTGATAATCTTTGGTTGCTCTGTTTTGCTCTCCTCTTTTGGGCTTTGCACTGCCAAAAGCGTCTCTTGGGGTTGAGCCTCAGGCTCTTGTATTTCGGTTTGCTCTTGCATTTGCAAAACTGTGTCGGTGCTTTCTTTCGACTTGTTTTCCTCCTGAGAAACAGGCTCTTGAACTTGCTCGGAACAAAACGCCGTTTCAGCAGAACGAAACGCCGTTTTGTCCGGCTGAATCGCCGTTTTATTTTCTTGAAACGGCGTTTTATTTTTGTCGATTGCATAGTGCTTGTTTTCAGATAGTTGAGTTGTCGAATTGTTTGGGGAAATGAAGTAATTTATCGCAACAGCCGACACAATCAAAAGAAGCAACACAGCAGCGGCAGAGTAAATCCATGTTCGCTTTCGCCTTGCAGAGAAAACAACTGCTTTGTTCTCTTTGCAGATTGTGCCGAACAAAGCCTCCTTGTCCTCAAACAACACATTGCAAGGGCATTCCACTCTCTCGTTCTTGTCGTATGCCTGCAACAAAGCAGCATATTCGGGATTGCTTTCGATAAGTCGCTCTACGCTCTGCCTCTCTTTTGGCGAGAGATTGCCCTCTGCATAGTCAAAAAGCAGGGCTTCGATGTTTGCATTCTTTGTTTTCTTATTCTCTTTCATAACTTCGCTTTCAATTCTTTGAGCTTTATCCTTGCTCTGAAAAGGTTTATCTTGACGTTTTCTTCGCTCATTTGCATGATTTGTGCTATTTCCTTGATTGAAAAGCCCTGCCAGTCTTTCAAGATGAGACATTGACGCATCTTTTCGCCAAGGCTTTGCAACAGATAGTCGATAAGCTGAGAGTTTTCCAAGTCCGGCTGTACGCATCGGGTTTCAAAGCTTGCCGACTGCACCACCTTGTCGTGTCTTATGGCTTTGAGCATGGAGTTGTGAGCCGTTGCAAAGAGATAACTCTTGACCTTGTTGCTATCGACCACCTCCCTGTTGTTCCAAAGCGAGAGAAAGCACTCCTGCAAGAGGTCTTTTGCCGCCTCACCATCGCCCATACTCTTTGCAAGATAACGGAACAAGCCGTCCGAATGCAGTTCGATAAGTCGTTTGAAGTCCTTTTCGTTCACCGTTTTTTACTTTCTTTTTTACAATAAGACCCCTTGACCGACTGAAAAGTTACACCAAAAGAGCAAAAAAGTGAAAAAATTGCTTGCCGTTTGAAAAAATATATCTATATTTGCAACGTGGAATTGCAAAATGGTACGATACAATCACCAACTGATATTTTGCCACTCAGACTTCTCGAACACCGATTTGCATAGTGCGGAAGAGAAAAATAAACCCTTAAAATCATAAAGTTATGAACAAGTTAGCAAAATCATTGTTGGTCGTAGCATTGCTTTTTGGCGGTGCAGTATCGGCACAAGAGGCAAAGACAGCCCCTCAAAGACAGGTAGAAAATGTAGCAACTGTCGAACAATCGCCTTCATTCCCGGGAGGGTATCAGGCAATGAGCGATTTCATTACCAAAAATCTGAAATACCCCGAACAAGCGGTCAAAAACGGAGTTCAAGGCAAGGTATTCGTTTCTTTTGTGGTTGAAACCGACGGCTCGCTTACCGATGTACAAGTGCTAAGAGGCATTGGCAGCGGTTGCGATGAGGAAGCAGTCAGAGTGGTTAAGGCAATGCCTAAGTGGCAACCTGCAATGAAAGACGGCAAAGCAGTTGCCATGCAAATGCACATTCCTTTTTCATTCACCCTTCCAAAGAAATAAAACCGAGAAAAGGAGTTTTTGCCAAAGAGAACCTCAATTCCCAAAATCCAAAAACAGAATAGAGACACTCG
>JAEDJL010000060.1 GCA_016296345.1 Bacteroidales bacterium
TCAATATGGTCGAAAGGGTCGAAGTGGTAAAAGGCGGAGGCTCTGCACTCTTTGGAGCAAATGCAGTTGCAGGAACGATAAACATAATCACCAAAGAACCGCTCTCGCCTTCTCTTTCGGTCGGAACAGACGTTCAGGCAATAGGTGGCACAACGTACAGTCAAAACTTCAATGCCAATGGTGCAATACTCAGCAAGGACCGCCGCTTCGGAGCTTCGTTCTATCAGACTTTCAGAAAACGTAATCCGTACGACAGAGACAATGACGGTTTTTCCGAAATAGGAATGCTGACCAACAACTCCTTTGGCACAAAGCTCTTTTACAACATCAATTCCAATAACAAAATCAACATAGAGTACCACACCACCAACGAGAAAAGACGTGGAGGCAACAAGTTTGACGAGCAGCCTCACAATGCAGACATTTGCGAGAGTACAGAACACTTGATTAACGCTCTTTCGCTCAACTATGACCTTGTATCGACCGACGGAAAGCATCGTCTGAACGTCTATTCCTCCGCTCAATATATCGACCGCAACTCTTACTATGGCTCGCATCAAGACCCCGATGCTTATGGTTTGACAAGCGACCTTACCTTTCTTGCAGGTGCAATGGCAAACCACCGTTTGGATAAGTTCTTGTTCTCAAAAGCCTCGATAACTTACGGAGTTGAATATTCGACCAACCGTCTTGACGACCAAGTCAGGGCATACAACATAAGAACTTTGCAGAACGTCAATACGATAGGAATGTATGTTCAAAGCGAATGGACAAGCCGATATTTCAACCTGCTTGTCGGAGCAAGAACAGACAAACACAACCTGCTTTCTTCTCCTGTCTTAGTTCCGCGAATAAGCCTTTTATATAAGTATAACGACAGTTGGCAAGTCAGAGCGAGCTATTCGAGCGGCTACCGCGCCCCTCAGGCATACGATGAGGACTTTCACATTACACAGGTCGGAGGAATGAGCCTGAGAACCACGCTTGCGGACAACCTCAAAGCCGAATACTCAAACAGTTTCTCCCTTTCGTCGGACTATTATGCAACATTGGGCGAAAATTGGCAGGCGAACCTGCTTGTGGAAGGCTTCTACACCATATTGGACGATGTTTTTGCAACAAGGATTACAAAACATGACACAATCAACAACATTCTCTATCAAGAGAGATACAACGCTTCGGGAGCTGATGTGGCAGGTGTGAGCCTCAGTGCCAAGTTGGCATACAAAGACTTGGCAACTCTGTCGCTCGGCTACACCTTGCAGTCGAACAAATACAAGCAAACAGAGTATTGGTCGGAAGATGAAAGCGTCGAAGGCACCGACTATATGCTCCGAAGTCCCGAAGACTATGGCTATTTCTCTATGGACATCACTGCAATCCGCAACACAAACATCACATTGGGCGGAACATATACCGGAAAGATGAAAGTGGCACACTATGCCGGCTACATAGAACAAGACCGCATTGAAACAACTCCTCGATTTTTTGACCTCAATGCGGCAATAAGCTATGACATCAAAGCAGGAAAAGGTCTTACCCTTCAATTAAAGTGCGGAGTAAACAACATCTTGGACAGCTTTCAAAATGACTTTGACCAAGGAGCAGACCGCGATGCAGGTTACATCTACGGACCTACACAACCTCGCACCTTCTACGTAGGAGCGAAACTCAAATTGAAGTAACAAAGCACAAAAAATCATCTATGGGTTTATAACAGAAAGCGAAGTATTTCACATTGTCAAATACTTCGCTTTCTTCATATTGCCGCTTGCTGTCAAAACAAGCTGACACCACCACCCCGAGAACGTTACTTCTTGATATAATCGAGGATTTGTTCGGCATGAATTTTGGTCTTGATTTCCTTTGGCGTGAAAATCTTTTCGATTATTCCCTGCTCATTGACCAAATAGGTTGTTCTCAGTGTGCCGATTGTCCGACGACCGCACGCCACCTTCTCGCCCCAACAGCCGAGAGCCTGCAAAAGAGAAGTCTCCGTGTCGGCAATGAGCGGAAAATCCAAACCATTGGTGTCGGCAAACTTTTTCTGCAAAGCCTGCTTGTCCTTGCTCACACCTATTATCTCATAACCTGCGGCAGCAAGCTCCTCTTTGTGAGCTTGAAGCGAGCAAGCCTCCGCCGTACAACCGCTTGTGTTTGCCTTAGGATAAGAATAAAGTACAATCTTGCGACCGCGATAGTCGCTGCTCTTAATCTCGCGTCCGTCTTGGTCTGTGCCAAGAACCTCCGGAATTTTATCTCCAACTGTCATAATCTGTTTATATTTAATGATACTTTCTCTCTTTCAATTTCGCATCGGTTCGCACCCGATTGACATTGCGAAATTATCAAAAACTTCCCAATCGCAAAATACCAACAACACTTTTTCGTCGTTGTTTAATCACAAGAAGCAATCCTTAATTCTTCAAACAGCCAACAGGAACAACATAAACTCCGTCTGTTCGTCTGTATGCAAAATCACCAACACCTGTAAGCACCATACAGAAAGAAGGTGCTTTCATTCGAGAAGTATCGATGATATTTGAAAGAGATGTAAGAGTTTTTGCCCCTTGTTCAATCAACTTTTCACCCCCGAGTTTAATCTCGATAAGACCATAAGAGCCATTGCGAAGATGCACAACAGCATCACATTCCAAACCATTCTTGTCTCTGTAATGATATACACCTCCGTCCAAAGCATCGGCATAAACTCTGAGGTCTCGAATACACATGGTCTCAAAAAACAATCCAAAAGTATTCAAATCCTCAATCAAATCATTTGGTCCGAGACCAAGAGCAGCCACACCCACCGACGGATCTATAAAATACCTTGTATCAGATGTGCGAACAGATGTTTTGCTTCTCAGATTGGGATTCCATGCAGGCATATCCTCAATGACAAATATCTTTCTCAAAGCCGTAAGATAGGCATCTATTGTTGCATCGCTTATATCTTCTGTTTCATTTGTTGAAATGTCGGCAATAATTGTTGCAATGCTTGCTTGCGAGCCTTGATGTCTGGCATAGGAACGCATAATCCTCTTGGCTCTTTCCGAATCTCGTCTTACTCCGTCAACTCTCGAAATATCACTATTGACAATAGCTTTATAGTATTCAGTTGCTTGCAACAAGGCTGCCTTTTCTGTTTTCTTTTGCAAAGACTTTGGCCACCCTCCCCTGCAAACAGCAAATGCAAGCATGGATAAAGTCATTTTATTTGAAGCCCCGATGCTGTCGGGAGCAGAAAACAAATCCGACAGACTAACCTCTCCTGTGGATTCTTCAGACTCCCACAAGCTCATCGGACGCATAGTAAGCCAAGCATACCTTCCTGTTCCTGTATGATGAATATCTTTTGTGTCGGGAGGAACAGCCGAACCTGTCAGCATAAACTGTCCATCTTCTTGTCTCTGATCTACTTCAAACCTGATTGCGTCCCAAAATTGAGGAACTTCCTGCCACTCATCTATCAAGCGAGGCGTTTCTCCTTGCAACAAATACCTGATATTGGTTTGTGCCATCTGTTTGTACTGCTGTTGTTTTGTGGGGTCGCTCATATAAATGATACTTTTGGCTTGCTGCACCGCCGTAGTTGTCTTGCCACAAGCCTTCGGACCTTCAATCAAAACAGCTCCCATAGCCTCCAACTTTTCTCTTAATAATTGGTCTGCAATTCTACTCTTGTAACTCATGGTTTTGAATTTTGTGCAAAGATAGCACATTTCTTTGAATGTCAAGCGATTTTTGCAAAACGTTTGGCAATTTGGCGTGTTTTTGTTTGGCAATTTGGCGTGTTTTTGTTTGGCAATTTGGCGAAAATCTCCTCATATATCGCTTCGTTTTACTATCGGGCTGAAAGTCCAAAAGCAATCAGCTCGGGGGGAGAGCATAAGCGTCGCCCCGAGTTAATGACACCATAGAATGACTGCCCTGCAATGGCAAGAGCATTTAGTACGAGCATATCACATTGTTTTGAAACACTATCAAAAAAATACTCAAATTTACACTATAGAGTTGAGAAAATTCAAATAACTTGTTGTAAATTTGCAGCTGGCATTAACACCTTAGTTGGAGAAGAGCGAAATTATTAAAATTGTAAGATTATGAAAGAAGAAGAAAGAGAAAAAGTTCAAGAGGCTTTGTCGGAAATTATCACAAGAACTTTTGAAAAGTTAGTTGCTATCTATGGTTCTCATAAAGAGAAACATAATAACGTTCCAATTGAAGTAGCGGGAGGATCAAGACTTATCTTTCCTTGTTATGGAGAACACCATAACCCTAAATGCGAAGTTCGTGTTAGTGAACAAGAATTGCGTTTCGCCTTCGTAGAAGCATTTTATGAATATTGTACTAAAAAAGATCATTTGGAACTATTTTATTCAGTAGAGACACCGACAAGACATAAATATAGTTTTAAAGAGGAAGACAAACCCTGCGTATGTGATAGCGGACAATCGGCTTTATTTGACCTTGTTATTCATAACAAGAATAAACAGATAGCTAAAAAGTAAATTTGAGAAAAGCGTAGCGATTCAACTGAAAGAGTGGTCGTTACGCTTTTGCTTTTGATGTGGAAAAGGTCGTTTGCAGACATCCAAAAGCCACACAACGCAAGAGTTCAGTTACCACATCATTACTGCCGTAATGTGTGAACTTCCAGAATAAGCATCTGTTTTTCTGCGATTTGCGTAATTTTGCGTAGCTGTTGGTAACTCACGGTAAACTAATTTTGTCACCAAAAAAGAAGTGAGTTATGCGAAGTACATTCAAGGTCTTATTCTACGTGAAGAAAGGCAGTGCAAAGCCCAACGGCAACCTGCCACTGATGTGCCGCCTTACGGTGGACGGAGAGATTAAGCAGTTCAGTTGCAAAATGGAAGTTCCACCCCATTTGTGGGATGTGAAGAACAACCGTGCTTCGGGCAAGAGTGCCGAAGCGCAGAGAATCAACCGTGCGGTTGACAAGATTCGGGTGGAGGTGAACCGCCGCTACCAAGAACTGATGCAGACAGACGGATATGTGACCGCTGCCAAACTGAAAGATGCCTATCTCGGTATCGGTATCAAGCAGGAAACCTTGCTGAAACTCTTTGAGCAGCACAATGCGGAGTTTGCAAAGAAAGTCGGACACAGCCGTGCCAAAGGAACATTCCAACGGTACATAACCGTCTGCAAGCATATTCGGGAGTTCCTGCCCCATACATACAAGCGTGAGGATATTCCCCTCAAAGAGTTAAACCTCACGTTCATCAACGACTTCGAGTATTTCCTGCGCACGGTGAAGAAATGCCGCACTAATACCATTTGGGGCTATATGATTGTGTTGAAGCACATCATTTCCATAGCGAGAAATGACGGTCGTCTGCCGTTCAATCCCTTTGCAGGGTATATCAACTCTCCCGAAAGCGTGGACAGGGGGTATATCACGAAAGAGGAGATACACACCATGATGAATACCGAGATGCCCGACAAGACCCACGAGCTTGTGAGGGACCTGTTTCTGTTTTCGGTGTTCACGGGGTTGGCATATTCCGATGTCAAGAACCTCACCACCGACAACCTGCAAACTTTCTTTGACGGTAACTTATGGATTATCACCCGAAGAAAGAAGACCAACACCGAATCGAATATCCGTCTGTTGGACGTTCCCCGAAAGATTATAGAGAAGTATAAGGGGATGGCAAAGGACAATAAGGTTTTCCCCATGCCAAGTAATACGACCTGCAACAAAAAGCTGAAAGCCATAGCCGATTTGTGCGGTATAAAGACACATTTAACATATCATGTCGCAAGACATTCGGCAGCAACTACCATACTGTTATCCAACGGAGTACCCATTGAAACCGTCAGCCGCCTGTTGGGGCATACCAACATAAAGACCACTCAAATCTACGCGAAGATAACCGCCCAAAAGATAAGTCAGGACTTGGAACTGTTGTCCGACAAGTTGGGGGATATGGAGAAAAGCATTTGCAGTGCCATTTGATAACCCATAAAGAAGAATACAGATGAAAGAGAAACGAAGCATCATCACGATGGACGGACAGGGCAACATCGCCCTGCCGACCGATACAGTCTCCATTGCCATGACCGAGTGGGAACTCTGCGAGTTGTTCGGGGTTATCGCCCCAACAATCCGAGCAGGGATAAAGGCTCTTTGTAAAAGCGGTGTTTTGAGGGAATATGAGACAAAGCATACCATCAAACTGTCGGACAAACGCAGCATGGAGGTTTACAGTCTTGAAGCCATCATCGCCCTTGCTTTCCGCATCAACACATTCGGAGCGGAACAGGTTCGCAGAGCCATACTTGAAAGACTGTACTTGCGAAAAGAAAAAACAGGCATCTTCTTTTCGCTGAACATCACTGATACGGCAAATCCGAAATACTTTGCATAGGCGTATTGCCATTCACACATACTCACGCACCCGAAGAAGCATCTGTTTTCAGCTCTGTTTCTTCGGATTTTTTGTTTTTACAGCCCCGAACAGCCCCGAAGTATTTTTTGCTGCGTTCTGCTGTGATTTGCGTATCAACTTATCCGACAGTTGATTATACTTTTGTAGCTGACATTTTTTCAAACTTAAATCATTGGAATATGGAAGCAAACAAAGTAAATGACAGCCACCGACCGCCCACAGATGGCGGCATGGCAAAGGAAGAGTTTATCCGTGTCGGCACAACGCTCTACAAGATTGTGGAGCAGCCAAGACTGAACGGAGGGTATGTAAGGAAGCGCATCGCATGGAACAACGAGACCCTGCGCCAAGACTATGGCAAGGACTACATCGGCAGCGTACCCAAGTATGACGGCTTCTGCACCGTACCCGAACACGTCAGCTATCAGCCTGTAATCGGCAAGTTCCTTAACCTCTACGAGCCGATACCCCACCAACCGCAAGAGGGTGATTTCCCCTCTGTCCGCTCATTGGTGGAACATATCTTCGGGGAGCAATACGAGTTGGGAATGGACTATCTTCAACTGCTCTACCTGCAACCCATTCAGAAGTTGCCCATCCTGCTGTTGGTGTCGGAGGAGCGCAACACAGGCAAAAGTACATTCCTCAATTTTCTGAAAGCCCTGTTTCAGAATAACGTGACATTCAACACCAACGAGGATTTCCGCAGCCAGTTCAATTCCGACTGGGCTGGGAAACTCCTTATCGTGGTGGACGAAGTATTGCTGAGCCGCCGGGAGGACAGCGAGCGGTTGAAGAA
>JAEDJL010000023.1 GCA_016296345.1 Bacteroidales bacterium
AAAACATGGCGACTTTTCAAAAAATATCGGCGATTTCTTGCAAATAATCGCCGACAAAAATCAGCCAAAAATCCAATGATTTACAGTCTTTCGGCGAACAAATTTGTCAAACCCCTATTGGAACATAATTACAATTATGTAAAGTAGAAAGAAGGCGAACCCCTGTTTTGGTAAAATCAAACTACAAAAAAGGCTCGCCTCAATGTGCGAGCCTCCAAACAAAAAATATTTAAATACTATGAATAAGAAAAAGAACAAATTACTTGTTTCCTTGTTTCAACTTGGCGTCGATAGCTTGAAATTCTTCCTTCATGTTCAACAAAGAGTAAATATTTCTCAATGCTTTCAAGCTCTGGAAATCGTTTGGCTTGGTTTCCAAAACTTTGTTGAAGTTTGGAATTGCTTGTTTGAACAAATCGAATGCCTCGTTCTTCATCTTGTCGTATGCACCCGTCATATCGTCCAACGGAACTTTCTCTGCTTCTTTCAAAGTCGCAATTCCCTTGTTGAAATATGTTGTTCCCAATCCCAAATATGCGTCAGTTTGGTCTGCCTTTATGGTCAATGATTTGTTGTAATACTCTTCTGCTTTGACTGTTTCGTCAGCATCACGATATATTCCGCCGACATAGTTCAATATTTCGGGATTGTCTGCCCCCATTGCGAGCAACTCGTTCACCACTTTCTCGGCTTCGTCTCTGTTTCCTGCCTGCAAGTAAGCTCCTCCGAGCAATGCTTTCATCTGAGGGTCTTTCGGCATAACCTTTACACCTTTTTTCAATACGTTGATTGCCTTGTCCATCTCGTTGTTAGCAACATTGGCAACATAAAGGTTGATGTAAGCCTCTTTTTCTTTCGCTCCGCTCTTTACCAATTCTCTGTATATTTCGACAGATTTGTCTTTCTGCTTCAAAGCATCGTAAGCCATTGCCATAACGAGCTTGGAACGATTGAGCATATCGGACTGTCCGCAAGCCTTTGCGGCAACTGCTGCCTTCTCAAACAAAGGAATGCACTCCTCATACTTGCCTTCATTGAAGAAATTTATCGCTCTGTCCAACTGATAGCTCGTAACAACTACCAAAGCCCCGTTATTGACAGTTACAAACTCGTTTGTACCGGCTTTTTTCTCCAATTCCATCGACTTAATCAAGGCTTCCTGTGCCTTATCTGCCAACTGCTCTATCGGAATGTCCACTTTCTGTTTTTTTAACAACTTTTGGTCTTTTGGATCGTTCGATGTGGAAAGCTCGACGTACTTTGCATAAATCAGACCTGCGTAGTTCCAAGTTTTGGCGTCGTCTTTGGTCTTTTCATTTACGCAAGCCTCCTCAATATTTGCCATTGCGTTTCTCCATCTGTCGTTTTTCATGTCGGAATAAGCACTTTGTACTTTCATTGTTTGTGCCGAAACTCCGATTGATGCGGCAAGCAAAGCTGCCAATATTACCTTTCTTTTCATTCGTTATGGTGTTTTTATTCTGTTATACTTTGGTTTAACGTCTCGTTTTCTTCAATTATTGTTTCCTCTTCTTCTTCCTTTGTAATCTCTGTAACAGATGCTATGGCGTCTCCTTCTTTGATATTTATCAGTTTGACACCTTGGGTTGCCCTTCCGAGAACTCGCAAATCGCAAACGTGCATTCTGATTGTCAAACCGCTGCGGTTCATAATCATAAGGTCGTCTTCGTCGCTCACCTGCTTGATTGCAACCAAGTTACCTGTCTTTTCGGTAATGTTAATCGTCTTTACACCCTTGGCACCTCGGTTGGTTATTCTGTATTCTTCAAGTTTTGAACGCTTGCCGTAGCCATTTTCAGAAACAACAAGAATATCGCTTTGTTCGTTTGCAACAACCATTCCTATAACTTCGTCATTCTCGTCTGCCAAAGTCATAGCCTTTACTCCGGCTGCTCCTCTTCCCATAGGTCTTACGGTGCTTTCGTTAAAGCGTATGCACTTTCCGCTCTTTGCAGCGATAAGTATTTCGTCTGTTCCGCCGGTCAGTCTCACTTCGAGCAACTCATCTCCCTCCTTGACGCCGAATGCTATAATTCCGTTGGCTCTCGGACGTGAGTAAGCCTCCAATGACGTCTTCTTTATATGACCTTTTTTGGTACACATGACGATATAGTTGCTGTTTACATAGTCTTTGTCTCTCAAATCTTTGGTTGCCACGTGTGCCTTGATAGAATCTCCTTCTTCTATGTTGAGTATGTTGCGTATCATGCGACCCTTGGTGGTTTTTGTCCCCTCCGGAAGCTCGAAAGCCCTGAGCCAGTAACACTTTCCTTTCTCTGTGAAGAACAAAATGTAGTCGTGCATTGACGCAGTGTAAATATGTTCGATAAAGTCTTCGTCTCTCAACGCTCCTCCGCGGCTTCCCTTGCCTCCTCTGTTCTGTACCTTGTATTCACTCAAAGGTGTACGCTTGATATAGCCCAAATGAGAAACCGAAACTACCACTTCCTCGTTGGCAATCATGTCTTCAATCCTGAAATCGGACGAAGAGTATTCGATTTGTGAGCGTCTTGCGTCTCCGTATTTGTCTTTTATCTCGGTCAATTCGTCTTTCACAACCTGCATAAGCACATCGTGATTTTCCAAAATCTCCTTGCAACGTGCTATAAAGGCAGAAAGTTCGTCAAACTCGTCTTGCAGCTTCTTTCTTTCCAAGCCTGCCAACTGTCCGAGACGCATTGCCACGATTGCAGCGGCTTGCAGCTCCGAGAAACCGAACTGTTCTTGCAACCTTTCCTTTGCCTGAGCTATTGTTTCGCTCTCTCTGATAAGTGAAATAATCTCATCGATGAAGTCCAACGCCTTTAACAAACCCTCAACGATGTGCATTCTTTCCTCAGCCTTGCCAAGCTCAAAGCGAGTGCGGCGTTCAACCACCGTTTCTCTGTGATTGACAAAGCATTCTATCATATCCTTTAAGTTAAGCAGCTTAGGCTTGCCATTAACCAAGGCAATGTTGTTGATAGAGAACGAAGACTGCAACTCAGAGTACTGATAGAGCTTGTTGAGTACCACATTGCTCATTGCATCACGCTTAAGCTTATAGACAATCCTCACTCCGTCTTTGTTACTTTCGTCTTTAATTCTCGAAATGCCCTCAATCTTCTTTTCTTCTACCAAAGCTGCCTGATGTTTTACCATATCGGATTTGACAACTTGGTAAGGCACCGAAGTAACTACTATTTGCTCTGCATCGGAATGCTTATCCTGCTCGATATAAGCCGTACCTCTTATGACAACCTGACCTCTTCCGGTGTGGAAAGCACTTCTCACTCCGTCATATCCGTAAATCACTCCTCCCGTAGGAAAATCCGGAGCCTTGATGTAGTGCATCAGCTCATCAATCGTAATATCCTTATTATCAATATAAGCTATTATGGCATCTATTGTTTCGCTCAGGTTGTGCGGAGCCATGTTTGTAGCCATTCCGACGGCAATACCGTTTGTTCCATTGACCAATAAATATGGTATCTTGGTCGGAAGGACCGTAGGCTCTTGCAAACTGTCATCGAAGTTATTGGTAAAATCAACTGTATCCTTATTTATATCAGCCAACATCTCCGAAGCGATTTTCGACATTCTCGCCTCGGTGTAACGCATTGCAGCCGGAGGGTCATTATCAACCGAACCAAAGTTTCCTTGTCCGTCAATCATGGTATATCTCAGCGACCACCACTGAGCCATTCTCACCATAGCCATATAAACCGAGCTGTCGCCGTGGGGGTGGTACTTACCGAGAACCTCTCCCACTATTCTGGCAGATTTTTTGTGTTTGGTGTTGTAAGTCATTCCCATGTCGCCCATGGCGTACAAAATTCTGCGGTGAACAGGTTTCAATCCGTCTCTTGCGTCGGGCAAAGCTCTCGAAACGATGACGCTCATGGCATAGTCGATGTACGCCTGCTTCATCTGGGTCTCGATGTTTACCCTTTGTATTCTTTCATTCTCTAAATCCATCGCTGTTTCTATCAGTTAAAATCAACGTACAAAGGTACAAAAAAAACTGCAAACGCACCCAAACCGACAAAGAAATCAAGAAAAATTGAACAACAAATCTCTTCTACCAGCGATATAAAGACGGATAGTTCACGATTACAAATTGTGTTTCGACATTATCTACTTTCCAATCCGACACAACAAGCGAAGAAGTCGATGCAGGATTGGTATTAAACACCTGCATATTTAGTTCTTCCTTTGCTCTCTCAGGTTGCAAGCAGCCCGAAGAAGGCACAATCATTCGTTCCCTTCGAGCAAAGAGAAGACATTTCTTTGCAAATTGTTCCACAAAATCCTTGCCGGAGGGCGTTTGCATAAACCGAGACATCGAATCTTTCGTTTGCTTTTGAGCTTTTGCTTTTTTCGTTTCAACATATATTTCGGAATAACACCCCAATTCACAAAAAGCAATCTTGTGTTTTTCAGTATCGAAAAGCAATAAATCGCACCTTCCTCCCTCGGCAAATTTTTTACCATTGAATTGGCTGATATAGTCCTCGTGATTTACAATAACAAGTCGATGATTGCAAGGATTGACTTTGAGGACTTTCTCGTTGCAATCTGCAAAAGAACTATTGTCTTTCTTGCACTTGATGCAGGCAGAACGGTCTCCGAGTTCAAAAATTTCGCAAGTCGAATCTATATCAAGTCCTATTTTATCCTTCTCTCTACCAATTCCGTTTTCCTTTGGCAAGTTGTAAAACACTTCTTTGTAAGCATCATCAGTCATCTGTCAGCTCCTTATATTCATTAAAAATAGAACTCATCATCTCGGTCAAATCAAACGTGTCCACAATGTCAAGACCCCTCTCGTTTATTGCGAGCAAATTCATGACAGAACCCTCAAACAAGCGATAAACAGCCGTATTTTGCTTTGAAAGACTTGCCCTGTTGGCTTTGGTCTGATGAAGAACCACATTTATATAATTAAGAATATACGGACTATGAGTTGCCAACATAAGATTTACAGACCTGTCTTCCTTTGCATTTTGAGCAGTATAGATAAGAGAATCAATCAATCTGCATTGAGCATCGGGGAACAAACTCAACTCTGGTTCTTCAATGTGAATATCCACAACCTTGGGTAGCTTGTTTGGTTCGCTGACAGCCTTAAATTTACTCAAATCCTCCATTTGATAAAGGTAGCTCATGACAGAGCGATTGAACGCTTCCTTAAAAGAAAACTCCTTTGCAAAGTAATCCACAATCAATATCAAAGGAGCAGAAGTTTGAATACCCGAAGACGCCTCTGTCAATTCTATAGGATTGTGCTTGTTGTCATTGGAAATAATTCTGTATCGGGTCGGCTTACCTTTCGGGTGGCTTATTTCCATTCTCATACCCACATAGTCAAGATTTATCTCCTTGTCTCCATTGGAAGCATTGGCAAAATCATCATTCGTTTCATGAAAATAGAAGCCCAATGTAGCACCCTTGTTTTTCCATGCTTTCTGAACCCAAGTAGGAATGATGTTTCTGTTTTCGGACACATACGAAATTTTGTTAAAAGAAAGATGCTCTTTTGCAATGGTCGGCATAGACAATTTGCCGTCTTCAATTCTGACTTGATAAGAATTGTTACCGTCAATCGCCACACTATACACAATCACACTACTCTTTGAAAACATCTTTCCCATGTCCTGACGTTCCATCATCGAACTTAACCTCAATCGGAAAGGAGATTTTGAAATTTTTGAATGACGAAGATAAGAACGAATGTTCGCCATTTTGTACAAATATCTCATCATGCCGATAATTTTCATCAAAGTACTCTTACCGCTTGCCGACTCACCAATGAGGATAGTAAAAGGCTTTATCTCCAAAGCCTCAATGTCTTTCAGAGGACCAAAATTCCGTATCGTGATATACTCTTTCATTGCACCAATTTCCAATTTAATCATCTATGATTGCCCGATAAACACAATCTTTCGTTTGCTTTCATCTTGAACAAACAAAGATAAAAGACTATCTTTCTGCAAAGTTACGATTTTTTTTGAAGAAACGACCTCTTTGTTTTGAGATGATGCGTTTTTGATTGTTCGATTTTCCTCCCATTTATCCAAAAAAGACGTATCTTTGCTCCCGAATTGTCGGTTTGTCAGCGAAAATAATAAGATATGGATATACAAAGAGTACATCAATACAAAACCAATTTTGATGCAATAGGTCAAATAATAAAGAGTGATGACGAAAGTCAGGAAGTTGAAGTTTGGTTTGCACGAGATTTACAGAAAGTATTAGGATATGTTCGTTGGGAAAATTTTTATCTTGTCGTCAATAGAGCAGTTGAATCGTGTAAACAACAGGGTAACAAGGTCGATGACCATTTTCGTGAGGTTACGAAAATGGTTCAACTCGGCAGTGGGTCAAAACGAGAGATTCCAGATTTTATGCTTACTCGCTATGCCTGTTATTTAGTTCTCGAAAAAGGACTTCTCAGTCAGTGATTTGCTTTATGCAAGGAAAAAAAAAGACCCGCCGAAGCGGGTCGTAGATGAAATGAAAATTAAACTAAATGAAGTTTATCTCTTTCAATGCTTCCATGATTAGTTGGAAGGTATGTTCCATATCGTTGTCCAAGCCGACCGAGTAGCGAACCAAGCCCTCGCTCATGCCCATTTTCTTTTGTATCTCCTCAGGCACTTCTGACGAAGTCGATTTTCCCGAGCATGAGAACAAAGTACGGAAATATCCCAACGACACTGCCAAGTATCCGACGCCCTTAGTCTGCATTGCTTCCATGAACTTGTTAGCTCTTTCAGCCGTTCCGAGGTCAATGGCAATCATTCCGCCATAACCAAAGCCCTCATTCATCAACTCATTCATCAACTTGTGGTCGATATGGTCCTCATTACCCGGATAGTTTGCCTTTATGCCAATCTCGTTAAAGCGTTTAGAAAGATATGCAGCGTTCTTAGAGTGTTGTTGCATACGGATATGGAGAGTGTAAAGGTTCTTCAAGATTGATGTAGAGCGGAACGAATCCAACACAGGACCCAACAACATTGCAGTTCCGTCGTTTACGTCAATCATAGCGTTGATAACCTCTTGCGAAGCACAGATTGCACCTGCCACACAGTCGTTTTTGCCGTTCACAAACTTCGTCATGGAATAAATAACCACGTCAGCACCCAATTTGTAAGGCGAGAAAATCATTGGAGAGAACGTATTATCGACCAACAATTTTGCTCCGCCTGCCTCGGCAATGCGTTTTAGTTCGGGAATGTTGGCAATTCTCAAAAGCGGATTGGACATACACTCGGTATAAACGACCTTGGTGTTAGGCTTCATTGCAGCCTTAACCTCCTCCAAGTTGGTTGTATCCACAAAAGTTACCTCCACACCATACTTAACTATGTAGTTCTTCAAGAAAGCGAACGTTCCGCCATAAACCGTTTGAGAAGCCACGCAGTGGTCTCCTGCTTTCAAGAAATGCATCAAGGCACAAGTGATTGCAGCCATGCCCGAGCCGGTAACCCATGCAGCCTCCGTACCCTCCATTGCGGCAAGAGCCTGACACAAAGCGAAGTTTGACGGATTCCAGTGGCGGGAATAAAGATAATACCCCTCCGTTTCACCGTGGAAAGTATCCGTCATTGTTTGTCCATAAGGGAAAGTAAAGGTAGCCGAATCGTTAATGTTTGGATTGACACCCCTTTCCGAAGAAATTTGTTGAACAGCAGCTATGGCTGTTGCGGGATCAAATTTTTTCATTGGTTATTCTGTTTTAATAATTCTGTAATTTGCTAACAATTCATCGCACCGCAGACGTGTATAACCTGACCGCTTACATACGAACTGAGGTCAGAAGCCAAGAACACGCAAGCCTTTGCCACCTCTTCGGGCTTTCCACCGCGGCGAAGCGGGATTTTCTTCTCCCAATCTTTGCGAACCTCCTCGCTCAGCTGGGCAGTCATATCGGTAAGAATAAATCCCGGAGCAATGGCATTGCATCTTATGTTTCTCGAACCAAGTTCCTTTGCGATACTCTTTGTAAAGCCGATGATACCAGCCTTAGACGCCGAATAGTTTGCCTGACCTGCGTTGCCGCTCACGCCCACAACGCTGCTCATATTGATGATAGAGCCGCTTCTTTGCTTAATCATATACTTTTGGCAGGCGTGAGTGAGGTTGAAAACACTCTTCAAATTGACCGTAAGCACCAAGTCCCAATCGCTTTCGCTCATTCTCATAAGCAGGTTGTCCCTTGTAATGCCGGCATTGTTCACCAAAATATCAATCTTTCCAAACTCTGCCACAACCTTATCGACCAAAGCCTCGCTGTCTGCAAAAGAAGAAGCATCGGAAGCAAAGCCCATAGCCCTGACACCCAAAGCCGCCAACTCCTTTTCGCAAGCCTCCATATTCTCATCTCTTCTCATATCGCTAAAAGCAATATGGCAACCCTGCTTTGCAAACTCCAAAGCGATTGCCTTGCCTATTCCTCTTGATGCTCCCGTAATAAGAGCAACCTTTTCTTCAAGTAATCTCATTTATCTGTACTTTTTGAATTAACGACTGCAAATATACAAACAATTATTCAAACTCCGAATTAAATCCTTCCCAATTTGCAATAAGTAAAGAGCAAACGGAACACCATTAGGAAGTTAAACCACAGCGATTGAACAAGACCATAGTGTTTTTTCATGATGACAAAACGCTCCAAGTTAGCCTTTTTGATATGGCGGCTGCTCAGTCCGCCCTGTTGGAAGCAGCTGACAAACAATCCGGTGTTGCAAATCTTGTTTGGCTCTGCCCTTTCGATTGCCGACAGCACCCAGTCATAGTCCGCAGTTATGCGATAAGAAGTATCATAGTGCGAGCAGATGCTCCGACGTATCAACACAGACTGATGACACACGCTCATGCCCCAGCGAAAGCTCTTTGCCGACAGTTGCACAGGCAGTTTGATACGGCGGCGACCCACATTGTTACCCATGCTGTCGCAAATCATCGTATCACCATAGTAAATATCCATGTCCGAAGGCGAAAGAGAGAAAATCTTTTCGAGAGTAGAACTCTCAAAGAACACATCTCCGGCGTTTAGGAACAAGACATATTCACCCGAAGCCATGTCCAAGCCGTCGTTCATTGCATAATACAACCCCTTGTCGCTGCGAGACACCCACTTCGACACCACATCGCCTGAGGCAGCAATCACTTCCCTGCTGCCGTCTTGCGAACCACCATCTACAATCACATATTCTATATTATTGTACGACTGATTTCGCACGCTCTCAATCGTCTTTTGCAAATCACTTGCAGCATTAAAACAAACCGTAATGACAGAAACAACAGGCGTCATGCTTTCAAAATTTTGTTAATTTAACTTTTTGACAATCTCAATCAATCGTTCGTAATACTTATCGTTGGAATAATTTTCAGCAACCCTCCTTTGGGCATTTTGAGCAAGCGTTTCAAACAACAAACTATCCTCAAACAACCGTCCGACACAGCTTGCAACCAAGTCGGTGTCGCCGTTTGGAACAATGAAGCCGCTTTTGCCGTTTTCGACCACGCTTTTTGCCGCCAAAGTATCGTATGCTATCACAGGCGTTGAGTGCTTCATTGCCTCAATAACGACCAATGCAAATCCCTCATACCACTTGCTGAGAAACAAAACGACCCTCGAACGAGCATAAAACTCCTTGAGAGCATCACCTTTCAAAAAGCCATAGAATTTAACATTGGAAGGAATGACAACCTCCGGCATATCACCCTTCTCACCTGCAACGGCAAATTCGTAATCCGGCATCTTGGCAGCCGTTTCCAAAAAATCAAAAAAACCTTTCTCCCGTGTAAGTCTTCCTACAAAAGAAACAAGTTTTTTTTGCGACAGATTTGAATTGCAGGCAGTCGAAACCTCGACACAATTCGGCAAGAGAGACACTTTGTTCCCCGCTTTCATGTAGCGGCTTATCAAATCAGCCTGCACCTCATTCAATACCAAAAATCTATCTACCCCCCCATAATAATTCAACAGCCTGATTGTCGAGAACTTAAAAGCAAAAGAAGCAGCCGAAAGCACTCCTTTGGTACACCTTTTCCTCATGCAATGCCACTCCCTGCCCCTTTTGAGACAATCATTGCAAATACTATTATTGGTAAAGAACGTCCCGACAGGGCAAAACAAACGATAGTTGTGAACAACTTGCAAAACCCTCACACCCTTTCGTTTAAAAAAGGGAATGATTGCAGGAGAAATAACAGGAAAAAGATTATGCAACAAAACCACATCAAAGCTCTCTTTTCTCAATAAACGCTTCAAATCTCTCACGCTCCTGTGATTGAATATTGAAGTAAACGTTCCGCCTGCTTTTCCCAACAGCCACCTGTCCATATCGCTATAAGCACGGACATAAAGCCTTACTTTATGTCCGTGCTTTTCCAAAAGCGACTTTTGAAACCTCACAACAGTCTCTTCGCCTCCGCAAGCGGAGTAGGTGTTGTGTACTATCAAAAAATTCATTTCCTCAAAGTCGTCAAAATATTCTATTGTTTATTCAATCTGATTGAAGTTTCGTTCTTGTTTTCGGTGATTTTGAGAACATAAACCCCTGTCTGCCAAGTCTTACAATCAATATCAAACTCATTCGTTCCCTGTTCCAAATGAATATTTTTAGAGTACAGACACTCTCCTTTCACATTATATACGTTTACTATGCCCTCTGATTTTTTCGATGCTTCAAAAATTATATTCCATTTGTCGTTTGTCGGATTGGGAACGGCTTTTAATGTTTCTCTGTCCGGCATTTGTCCGACTTCATCACCCAAAGGAACAACACCCTTCGGCACAAAAATATCTTCCGTTTCGGTGTTTATTTCAGCAACCTTGCGAGGCACATCACCCAAACAGAGCTTCATGCAATCTGTACAAGTATCTCCGTTGATTATCACAGTATGGAAGAACCCATCACTCAAACTTTGATTGAATGTTGTGGTGAATACCGGCAAATTAGACAAAATTTGAGAACCATATTGCCATATATGTTGTCCGCCTTGTTCAAATGCGGTGAATGTTCTGGTATTCGGATGTTCAGAATCTGCCATAAGCATTGAGAAGTGAGGGTTGCAATACCTGTATGTTATCTCCAATTCGGGCCATAAAGTAGAATCGGAACAATCACTTGACGAAAACACCATGTTTCGATAGTGAACCTCCGTCTCCAACTTCAACATAAAACCATAGTTATTGCCCGAAACCATGTTTTGAACCATTGCAACAAGGTCAGAATTGCTTATCGTACAATTCCAATTGTACTCGGCATTCGACTGAGGTATGGTAAATTGGTTCGTTGTTGTCGTTGTAGGTTGAGTGTTCCAAGTTACGGTGCTTTCGTTCCAAGGCGAAGTAACTTGTTGTACTATTACAGTATTGGAATGAAAGCTCGACGGCGCTCCCGGATAGGAAGTATTTCTGTCGGCATTTGAACCATACAAACGCAATGTTGCACTCAGAATGACAGCATTGTCAGGTATTGTATCCAACTGAGTAAAACACAAAAGCGAACGCAATGTGCCACCACTGCAACCTATTGAACTCCAAGTCCAATCTTTCATATACAACGCCGGTTCTGTCTCATAATTGATGTTTGCAGGCGTTTCAGTAGCGATTGTAGCAATACAATCATTGTCAAACTTCATTATCGGAGCATCTTTGCCCACTGTTGCATTTGGTTTGAACGTTACAGTTATCTGTCCCATAGACAGGTAACAGCTTGATACTAAGATAGAAAATAATAAAAATCTTTTCATGATGTTGATGTTTTTATTTGTTAATGATATACCTTTTTCTTTTGATACGCAAAACGGCGTTTCAGTGTTTCAAAACGGCGTTTTATTTTTGCAAAACGCCCTTTCAATCAGATAAAACGCCCTTTTGTTTTTGCCTCATTCTCAAACCATTGTTCCAAAGCAAAAAAAGCCTGCCGCAGCTTCACACTCTCGGCAGACTTTTCTATGCTTCTATAAATTTGCAATACTATAAAAGCTGATTGGAACAAGCAATCACCATTTGCAATACTAATATGGAATATGCAATGTCGGCATAGCGACGATTAACAGCGGCAATCACCACATTAACCCACACCAACAAGCCTGCAACCAAGGCAATGATGCTGCTGCCCGGGTAATTTCCCAAAGCAAATCCGGTTGAACAAATAATGATTGCCTTAAAGACCAACTGAAAAATGAGCAGCGGGAAAGACGTTACTATGTTTTCATCTTTCTTTGCTTCCATGTAGCCCTTTATCCACAAGAACAAGCCTGCTGCAATGAACAAGCCTGTTGATAACACTCCGAAAGCGGTGTGCGAGGTGGCAGAAAACAAAAGCATTGCTGCCAAAAACACTATCCAAAATACTATGTCAAGTATCTGATATTTCCTTGTAGTATTCATGATATCACAATTTAATAATTTGCAATCAAAAAAAACGAGGCAGGAGAACTGCAAAAGCAATCCGCCTGCCTCCGATTAAATTCAGTTTTTTATGGTTTGCATAAAGTCAAAACAATGTCTTAGCAAACTCCGAGTTCAATCATAGAATCTGCAACCTTGATGAAGCCTGCGATATTCGCACCCTTAACGTAGTTAATGTAGCCGTCCTTTTCAGTACCGTACTTAACACAGTTTTCGTGTATCGAATCCATCATGTTGTGTAGTCTTTGATCTACCTCTTCGCCTGTCCAACCAATGTGTCCTGCGTTTTGGCTCATCTCCAATCCTGATACTCCTACGCCGCCTGCGTTAGCTGCCTTGCCGGGAGCAAAGATTACTTTTGCTTTTTGCAATTCGTGGATAGCCTCTGCTGTACATCCCATGTTAGAAACCTCACATACCAAAGTAACTCCGTTAGCTATCAATTGCTTTGCATCTTCTGCGTTCAATTCGTTTTGAATTGCACAAGGCATTGCAATATCTACCTTAGCTTCCCAAGGTTTCTTGCCTGCGATAAACTTAGCTGTAGGGAACTTGTCGGCAAATGGTTTTACAACATTGTTGTTTGAAGCTCTCAATTCAAGCATATATTCTATCTTCTCGGCGTTCATACCGGTCTCGTCGTAGATGTAACCATCAGGACCTGAGATACAAACAACGGTAGCTCCCAATTCGGTAGCCTTAGTTACTGCACCCCATGCAACGTTACCAAATCCTGAGATAGCTATCTTCTTGCCTTTCAATTCCATTCCGTGCTTTTTCAACATATTGTTTACGAAGTAAACTCCGCCAAAGCCGGTTGCCTCGGGACGAAGGATAGAACCACCCCAGCCTGCACCCTTTCCGGTCAAGACTCCTGTGTTCTCACGAGCCAATTTCTTGTACATACCGTATAGGTATCCGATTTCTCTTCCGCCAACTCCTATATCGCCGGCAGGAACGTCGGTATCAGGTCCGATGTAACGCCACAATTCGGTCATGAATGCTTGGCAAAATCTCATGATTTCGTTGTCTGATTTTCCCTTAGGGTCGAAATCAGAACCTCCCTTGCCACCGCCCATTGGCAATGTGGTCAATGAGTTTTTGAAAGTTTGCTCAAAGCCCAAGAACTTCAAAGTATCCAATGTTACATTAGGAGCAAAACGCAATCCTCCTTTGTAAGGTCCGATTGCATTGTTGAATTGTACTCTGAAACCTCTGTTTACTTGGATTTGACCCTTGTCATCAATCCACTCAACCTTGAATTGGAAGATTCTGTCGGGTTCAACCATTCTCTCGATAATCTTGTGATTATCATACTTTGGGTGTTCGGCAACATAATCTTGGATTGTCTCCAACACCTCTGTTACAGCCTGCAAGAACAACGGTTGTCCGGGGTTCTTGGCTTCAACGTCTGCTAAAATCTTTTTTACGTCCATGATATTATATGTTTAAACGTTTGTTCTGATTCCAAACCACCGTGATTTGGAATTGCAAAATTAAGCACTATTTTTTGAACAGCGAAATATTTTTGCAATAAACTTTGCCTTTTTACGCCGTATTTTTTCTCTTGGCACGCCGTTTGGGCTTGTCGGTCGCTTGTTTTTGGCTGCCAATGCGGAGTTTGCCAAAAACAAAACGGCGTTTTGTCCGACTGAAACGGCGTTTTGGAACAATAAATCGCCGTTTTATTTTGCCAAAACGCCGTTTTATCAGAATAATTTCCTAACTTTGCACTCGCAGAAAAACAATTACAGACATGAAGAAAGTAGTTTTGATAGTTTTGGCTTGCTCTCTTGCAGCCGGTTGTGCCACTACATCGAAAAGCAAGTACAAGTCAGTGAACGAGAACGAAGTTCCCGAAAAGTACACCAAGGATTTTCACAAACGTCGTGCCGACATCGAGCAGGTGAGCTGGCAGATGGTCGATTCTAATTGCTATATTGCCTCCTTCAAGAGCAATGACAACCTTGTGAACATGAAGTTCAAAAACACAGCTGTTGAAACAAGCTGGAATGTTCCCATGGAATACACTCCCACAAACATAGTTGATTATATCAAAGCCAACTATGAGGGCTTCAAAATGGAGGAAGTAAACATTGTGGAAATAAGAAACAAGAAGACATACAGGGTATATATTGCCAAGAAAAAAGAAACCAAGCTGTTGGAGTTTGATTTGATGGGCGAATTTATGCAGGAAGTCGAATTGTAAACGAGAAAAACAATATCTCCCGACGAACTTCGAGAAATTTTGTTTTTCATTTCATTTTTATTTTTAGTTTGAAAGGCGGCAGTTTCTGCCGCCTTTTGTTGTATCAAAATGTGAGAATGTTATCGGATTATTCTCATCTTGTCAAACGGAAGGTTTGACCTGCCATTGGTTTTGGTCAAGAAACGTCCGCCGGCTGTCGTTTCAAGCACAAATTCGTCGCCTCCCGCTGTGGTGAATATCGTCTTGCCCTCCCTCTCTTCCACATTGGAAAGCTCATATCGGTCGATGATTGCATTGTTGCTGCAATCTGATATTAACAACTCTCGGTTGCGAATGATGATTGCAAAAGCCGGTGTGTCTTTTACTGCTTCGAGTATTGCTTTCATCTCAAATTGCTCGTTTATTGCTTCTTCTTGAATTGGTGTAGAGGCATCGAGTATTGCCTTCATCTCAAACTGCTCGTTTATTGCTTCTTCTTGAATTGGTGTAGCGGCTTCGAGTATTGCCTTCATCTCAAATTGCTCGCTTATTACCCCCTCTTGCACGGGTGTCAAGGCTTGTGCAAACTCTTTTGCATCGAAAACAACACCTCCTTCGGGCGTTTCCATTTTCAAAAGCTGTGCATCGCCCGAGCCAAAAGACACTTGGTCAAAAACAGGCTGTGCAAAATAGACCACATTCAGCTCTTTGGTGTTCTGAGCTTGTGCAAAGGTGCAACCCAAAGCGGCTGCCATCAATATAAATGTTGCTTTTTTCATTTGTTACTCCTCTTTCGTTCTCCGTTTTTTCTGTTAATTGTTTCTTTTATTTTCTTTTCGGGAGAGGTTGTCGGCTCTTTGCCAAAGCCGGAGGGTCATTGTTCCGCATTCACCCCCCCTAAAAAAATTACGGGATACGGAACTGAAACAAACAAACTTGTTTTTGCCGATGTCAAACAGTCTCATCGTTCTTTCTTTTGGTTGGTTTTTCTGCTCGCAAAGGTAGAGAAAAGTTTTTGAATGCTCGATGTTTTTTCGCCAATTTTTGCAACTAAACCGACCGACAAACCGACTTGATTTTTCAAAACGGCGTTTTGCAAAAATAATACGCCGTTTCAGTCAGACAAAACGCCGTTTTATTTCGCTGAAACGGCGTTTTATTTTTGTGGTATCGAGAGTGTAGTATTTTCAAGGCTTATCTCGCCTCTGTCAAGCATCTTTCTGAGAACTGCAATCGTCTTTTTTTGATCCTGAAACAGCATGGGATTGAAGAAGAAATCAACTTCCCGTGGCTGCTCTCTGAGAAAGGTCAATATCTTGTCTCTTATCTGTTTGGGCTTTATGAGCTTTTGCAAACACAGGTCGCACTCGCCGCAGGGCTGACTGTCCATTCCGAAATACTTCATCAAGAACTGCTCTCTGCACTCTGCCTTTTCGATATAGTCAATCACCATGTCGGCTTTGTCAAACGCACTTTGTTTCAGCTCCTTGTAGTGTTTCGGAGAAATGTAAAGGTCTTGCGGCTTGACCCTGTCTTCTAAAAATATGATATATTCCCCTTCGGGTTGCTGCTCATAGTATATTGCTCCTGTTTCTCGCAGTTTGAGCATTACGCTTATGACCTTTTGGGTGTCCCATTCCAAGTATGATGCAATTTCTTTCTCGTGCAGTCTTACCAATTCGCTTGTCGAACTGTCGCAAAGCCTCAAAACCGATGCCAAAACGCAGGAATAATCGTCGTTTGTCTCCAATAGTTTTCGCAATTCGCCTCCTTTGACCAACACTTTGACCCATGAGGTCGGGAAATCCCTCTCTTTCCAATCCAAAAAGCCTGCTCTTCGCAATATTTTCAAACTTGCATAGACAGGATATGGCTCTTGTTTGCACCAAGAGGCAAAGTCTTCAAACGCAAACCAAAAAGTGCGTCCCTTTCCTTCAAGATATGGCAGCTTGTAGTAGCGAAACAATTTGTCGTATATGCTTTTTACCACCTCCAAGTCGGGAAAGTCCATTCTCACACGCCTCAACATTGTTGCTTTATCCTTGTCGTTGTAGAGCATGACGGCGTATGCGGTTTGTCCGTTCCTGCCCGAGCGTCCGAACTCCTGATAGTAGGCTTCCAAAGTTTGAGGAAGCTCCAAGTGAATGACGTAAGAAACATCGGGTTTGTCAATTCCCATTCCGAAAGCCTTGGTTGCAACAAGCAAAGGCAGCTCTCCCGAAATCCACTTCTCTTGTCGCTCGTTTCTCTGCACGCTTGTCAGTCCTGCATGGTAGCTTTCGACGCTCACTCCGTGTTGTTGCAAAAGTTTTGCAGTCTTTTCGGCACTCAAACGGGTAGAAACATAAATCAATCCGCAACCTCCGACCTTGTCAATTATCTTTTTACAACGCTCAATCTTGCTTTCCTCCTTGATAACCATGCACTTTACATTGCTGCGACGAAATTCGCCTCTTATGCAGTTTGGTTTTCTGAAATCAAGACAGCTTTGAATATCGTCGGCAGTTTGTTTTGTTGCAGTGGCAGTAAGAGCCAGCACAGGCACATCGGGCTTGCAGTTTCTCAAAATTACGATTTGTCTGTATTCGGGGCGGAAATCGTGTCCCCATTCCGAGATGCAGTGAGCCTCATCGACCACAAAAAGACAAGGATTGCTCCTTCTAATAAAAGAAATGAATGCTTTGTTTTGCAATCTCTCGGGAGAAACGAACACAAACTTCGTTCCCATTGTTTCAATCGAGTTGAGAGCCATGTCAAGACCGTTTGGCATTTGGTCAAAAGTGAGAGCTTTGGCTTTCAATCCTCGTTTTTTCAATCCGTCACACTGATCTTTCATCAGCGAAATCAAGGGAGAGACCACTATACAGACGCCTTGCATCATCAATGCAGGCACTTGATAACAGATACTCTTGCCTCCGCCTGTCGGCATGAGTGCAAGAGTATCTCGTTTTTCAAGAACCGAGGCGATGACTTCCCGTTGCACCGAACGGAAATGGTCATAGCCCCAATATTTTTGAAGAATGCTTTCTGCCTTTTCTAACGACATTTGTCAAAGTCGAAAGGAGAATTGAACGATTGGAAGTCCTGCCAAAGTTTATCCTTGTCCGACAAAATCGGATTGTCGATTTGCCAATCTATGTTCAGCGTTTTGTCGTTCCAAATCAGGCCTTGCTCCGATTGTTTGTTGTAAAGAGCAGTACACTTGTAGCAAAACACCGTGTCGTCTTCAAGGGTCAAAAATCCGTGAGCAAATCCCTCCGAAATGAAAAACATATTTTTTTGTTTGTCATCAAGTCTCACCGAAACATATCTTCCGTATGTCGGAGAGCCTCGGCGAATATCGACCGCAAAGTCAAGAACGCTTCCCTTGACAACTCGCAACAGCTTAGCCTGTGCAAAAGGCGGCTTTTGGAAATGCAGTCCGCGGACAACACCTCTTGACGAGCAAGACTCGTTGTCTTGAACAAAATCTGTCCTAAGCCCCAAACGGCGGAACTCTTCGGCATTGTAGCTCTCAAAAAAGTAGCCCCGATTGTCCGAAAAGACTTTCGGCTTTATTATATAAGCTCCTTCGATTGCTGTTTTTTCGATTTCCATCTCTCTATCCGTGTATTGCCTTGCCGTATGCTGCTTCCAATGCTTCCATTACGGCTTCGCTCATTGTAGGGTGAGGATGTACGGCTTCCAAAACTTGTTTTGCTGTCAAACCATTTTGTCTTGCTGCAACAATCTCGGCAATCATTTCGGTAACATTATCTCCTATCATGCTGCAACCAAGTATTTCATCGGTCTTTGCATCGATTACAACCTTTACAAAGCCGTCTTTGTTACCGCTTGCGGCTGCTTTGCCACTTGCCATGTACATAAATTTTCCCACCAAGACCTCTCTGCCTTCTGCTTCGGCTTTTGCCTTGGTCAAACCGACCGATGCTACCTCCGGAGTGGTGTATGTGCAGCCCGGAATGTTGCCATAGTTGATTGGTTCGACTTCCAAGCCTTTTATCTTCTCGACACAGATTATTGCTTCGCGGCTTGCAACGTGTGCAAGTGCAGGTCCGTGAACTATGTCGCCTATTGCATACACCCCTTCGACGTTTGTGCGGTAAAAGTCATCGACTTCTATCTTTCCTCTCTCGAACTTGACGCCTGCTTCTTCCAATCCCAAGTTCTCTATGTTGGTTGCAACTCCCACAGCCGACAAAACAATGTCGCATTCTATCGTTTGCTCGCCTTTTTTGCCCTTTACCAAGACCTTACACTTGTCTCCCGTCGTATCGACTGCCTCAACGCTTGTTGCGGTAAGCACTTTCATGCCGTTCTTCTTGAAGCATCGTTGCAATGTGGAGCTGACTTCTTCGTCTTCATTGGGAACTATGTTCGGCATATACTCGACAAGGGTTACCTGAGTGCCGATTGATTGATAGAAATGTGCAAATTCGCTTCCTATTGCACCCGAACCGACAACCACCATGCTCTCCGGCTGAACTCTGAGGGTCATTGCCTCGCGGTAACCTATGATTTTCTTTCCGTCTTGCGGCATATTGGGAAGATTTCTGCTCCTTGCACCGGTTGCCAATATGATATGGTCTGCCTCAAAGACCTGAGTACCGCTGCCGTCTTTCATTTCGACCGATACTTTGCGGTCTTTGGTAAGACGTGCTTCGCCTTCTATCACGGTGATATTGTTTTTCTGCATAAGATGAGCCACTCCCTTGCCCATGTTTGCCGCAACCGTGCGAGAGCGTTCGACGATTGCGTTCATGTCGGGCTTGAAAGAACCCTCTATCTTGACACCATAAGTTTCCGAATGTTTGATGTAGTTGAATGCTTGTGCAGATTTCAACAATGCCTTGGTGGGAATACAACCCCAGTTGAGACAAATTCCTCCCAAGTTCTCTCTTTCGACAACCGCCGTGGTAAATCCCAACTGTGCTGCCCTCACTGCGGCAACATATCCTCCCGGACCGCTGCCTATAATCATCACATCGTATTTCATTTTCTTCTTTCTGTTTTTGTTAGACTTTGCAAAGATATGAAAAAAGCATCGGAAACAAAGCCCGAGTTTTCGTTTGATTTTTCCAAAACGGCGTTTCAGCAAAATAAAACGGCGTTTTGTCCGACTGAAACGCCGTTTTATTTCATTGAAACGGCGTTTTACTATCACCTGATTTTGAATACAATACAACCAATCTTCAAAGCCTTTTTCTCCAAACGGGAAAAAATGCCTACCTTTGCAAGGTTTTTCAAAACCAAATTAAGATTATAATGAAATTAGACTTCAAGGGAGTATTCCAACCCAAGTTCTTTGAACTGATACGTTCAAGAAGCTATTCAAAAGAATTGTTCTTTAAGGATTTGACCGCAGGTATCATTGTGGGAATTGTTGCAATTCCTCTTGCGATTGCCTTTGCCATTGCCTCGGGAGTAAGTCCGCAACAAGGATTGATAACAGCTATTGTAGCAGGAGCAATAATCTCTATTTTGGGAGGCTCTCACGTTCAAATAGGCGGTCCTACGGGTGCGTTCATTGTTATCATTGCCGGCATCATTGCCCAATATGGATTGAACGGACTTATGATTGCCACCCTCATGGCAGGAATTATTTTGATAGCAATGGGACTTCTCAAAATGGGAGACATAATCAAGTTTATGCCCTACCCGATTATTGTCGGATTTACCTCAGGTATTGCACTGACAATCTTTTCTACTCAGATGAAAGACTTTTTCGGTCTCACGGCTCTTGACGGCAGCACATTGGCTGTTCCTTCCGAATTTTTGGATAAGTGGGCTTGTTATTTCAAACACCTTTCCACAATAAACCCTTACGCAACTGCAATGGCGGTATTTACTGTTGTTGTCAGCTTTCTTTGGTCAAAAGTAACAAAAGTAATTCCCGGCAGTCTGATTGCAATAATCGTTTGCACGGTTGCCACAATAATAATGAACAATCACGGAATGGAAGTAGCAACCATAGGAAGTGTCTATCCCGAACTTGCAGGCGGCACGGCACTTCCAAAACCCGAAACACTCTCTATTGATTCGAAGGCTGTCAGAGAGCTGCTTTCGCCTGCTTTTACGATAGCTGTGCTTTGTGCAATCGAGAGTCTGCTTTCTGCAATGGTTGCCGACGGTGCTACGGGCAAGAAACACAACTCCAATACAGAGCTTATAGGACAGGGAGTTGCCAATGTAGTGTTGCCAATTTTCGGAGGAATACCCGCAACCGGTGCAATAGCCCGTACAATGGCTAACATAAATAACGGAGGTCGTACTCCGGTTGCCGGAATTATCCATGCAGTGTTTTTGTTGTTGGTTTATCTGTTTTTGATGCCCCTTGCAGCCAACATTCCTTTTGCCTGCTTGGCAGGAATTCTCGTTGTGGTGTCCTATAACATGAGTGAGTGGCGTTCTTTCAAGGCTATACTCAAAAATCCCAAGAGCGACGTGGTCGTACTGCTCATTACGTTCTTTTTAACCGTCATTTTCGATTTGACAATCGCCATAGAAGTAGGTCTTCTCATCGCTTTCGTATTATTTATCAAGCGTGTAATGGAGACTTCCAGCATAAAAGTAATCGAAAACGAGCTTCAAAGAACAGAAGACCCCGAATCGGAGAGCGTATATGAGAAGGTGAACAAAAAAGTGCAGATTTACGAAATTGACGGTCCCTTTTTCTTTGGCATAGCAAACAAGTTTGACGAATTGGCTGCCGAAACCACTGCAAAGAAACCAAAGGTCAGAATTGTGAGAATGCGAAAAGTTCCGTTCATTGACTCAACCGGTTTGAAGAACCTTCGTTCTCTTTGCGACAAGAGCCGTAAGGAAAAAATACAAATTATTCTCAGCGGAGTAACCGACGAAGTCTATCAGGTGTTGGACCGAAGTGGTTTTGCAGACGAGCTTGGCAAAGAATTTATCTTTGACCATATTTCAAAGGCTCTTGACAAGGCAAACGAGCTGACGGCAGACGAATAATCGGATTGTTGAAGTGAAACGAACAAGAAACCGCATTGTTTTTGCTTTGCTTTGCATTGTTGCAGCAGGGCTTCTCTTTGTCGATTGCATTGTGGGAGTTTCCACCCTGAGTGCGGCAAAGGCTTTGCAGGCTCTTGTTTCTCCTTTTGGCATCAGCCTTCCTTTTGCTCCGAGTGTGAGTGAGAACGAAATATATATTGTTCTTTTCTTGCGGCTTCCGCGAGTTCTTTTCTCGGCTGTTGCAGGTGCGGGATTGGCTGTGTGTGGTATGGCATTCCAAGCTCTTTTTCGCAATCCCTTGTCCGATCCTTACGTTTTGGGAGTAAGTTCGGGTGCATCGCTCGGGGCTGCGGTTGCAATAGTTCTCGGGGCTGAAAGCATGATTTGGGGAGTGGGTTTGAGCAGCTTTGCTTTTGCAGTTCTGACTGTTCTTATTATAATAAGGATTTCCTCATACGGCAATCGGATACATACTTCTACCCTGCTGCTTGCAGGAATTTCAATCAATTTTCTTATTTCTGCCATCATCTCCCTGCTTATGGTTCTCAACAAAGAGCAAATGGAGAAGATTACTTTTTGGACAATGGGAAGTCTTTCCTACATCGACTATAAGGACTTGGCAATGGTAGCTTGCACGGTGGTGATTGGCACTCTTGCAGTGTTGTTTCACTCTCGCGACTTGAACGCTTTGCTTATCGGAAATCAGACTGCACAGAGCTTGGGAGTAAATGTGGAGAGAACAAAACGTTCAATCCTTTTGATATGTACCCTTATGGTCAGCACAATCGTTTCTTGCAGCGGAGTGATAGGCTTTATTGGTTTGGTCATTCCCCACATGATGAGGACGATTGTGGGAGCTGATAATCGCAAACTGCTTCCTTTCTCGATTGTGGGGGGAAGTATTTTCATGACAATAGGAGACATTCTCTCAAAGTCGATAATTCCGCCTTCGGAAATACCGCCCGGAAGCATCACTGCACTGATTGGCGCTCCTTTTTTCATATATCTGTTGTTTAACTCCAAAAAGCGTTTGAACCAATGATTGAAGTAGAAGGATTAAACTGCTTTGCAGGCAAAAAACAAATACTTTCAGATGTTTCTTTCAGCCTCCGAAAGGGCGAGTTTGCCGCCTTGATTGGCAATAACGGCTCGGGAAAAACAACTTTGCTCAAATGTCTGACACGAAACATCGCTTTCCAAAGCGGAAATATCAAGATAGACCAAAAAGACCTTCTTTCATACAGCCACAAGGAGCTTGCAAAAAAGATTGCCTTCGTTCCGCAACACACCGACTTGATGTTTGACTTCTCGGCACACCAACTTGTTTTGATGGGTCGCACTCCCTACCAAAAGCCTCTGTATTTCGACAGTGAGAAAGACCTCGAAATTGTGGAGCAGGCAATGAAACAAACAAACACATGGCATCTTCGCAACTCCAATGCAAAGACTTTGAGCGGCGGAGAGTTCCAAAGGGTAATCATTGCGAGGGCTTTGGCTCAGCAAACACCCGTCTTGATGTTGGACGAGCCTATAAGCAACTTGGATATTCACTATCAGTTTGAAGTAATGTCGCTTTTGCAACAGATTAACGCCAAGGGAATTACCGTGCTTATCGTTCTGCACGAGCTGAACATGACAATGCAGTATTGCAACAAAGTTCTGCTCATGCAAAACGGCACAATGGCTGCACAAGGCAAGACGTCGGACATTCTTTCGGTCGAAAACATAGAGCTATTTTTCGATGTAAAAGCCCAAATCACCCCTTTGGAAAAACACATAATAATCTCAAAAAAATAAGTCCTTTATGCCAATAAAATCAAACGCCGTTTTGCTGAAATAAATCGGCGTTTTGGCGAAATAAAACGCCGTTTTGTCAATATCGAAACGGCGTTTGGTTTTCTTGTTGATTTTTTTTCGTAAATTTGCAAGTCATTTATAAACAACCAAGATATGAAAAAAGCATACGTATTCCCCGGTCAGGGGGCGCAATTTGTCGGAATGGGCAAAGAATTGTACGATACCAACGCCGAATGTAAGGCAATGTTTGAACAAGCCGACAAGATACTCGGTTTTAACATCACAAATATCATGTTTTCCGGCACTGACGAACAGTTGAAACAAACTAACGTAACTCAACCTGCCATTTTTTTGCACTCGGTTATCCTTGCACACGCCTTGGGTGAAGAGTTCAAACCCGATATGGTCGCAGGACACTCTCTCGGAGAGTTTTCGGCTTTGGTGGCTGCAAAAGCCATGAGTTTTGAAGATGGTTTGCGTTTGGTTTCTGCCAGAGCCGAGGCAATGCAAAAGGCTTGCGAGGCAACTCCCGGCACGATGGCTGCAATAATCGGCTTGGCTGATGAAAAGATTGAGGAAGTTTGTGCAACGATTGACGAGGTTGTCGTTCCTGCAAACTACAACTGCCCCGGTCAGTTGGTGATTTCGGGCAGTATGGAAGGCATCAACAAGGCTTGCGAGGCTTTGAAGGCTGCCGGAGCAAAGAGAGCATTGCCGCTAAAAGTCGGCGGAGCTTTCCACTCTCCTCTTATGGAACCTGCAAGAGTAGAATTGGCAGAGGCAATAGAGAGAACAGTTATTCAAACTCCTGTCTGCCCTGTTTATCAAAACGTAAACGCTTTGCCGATGACCAATCCTGATGAGATTAAGGCAAACCTTATCAAGCAATTAACCTATCCGGTAAAATGGACTCAGATTTCAAAAGCCATGATTGCCGACGGAGCAGACACATTCATTGAAGTAGGTCCGGGAAATGTGTTGCAAGGTTTGATAAAGAAGGTAAAAGCCGATGCAAATCTTTCTTCGGCTTCAATACAATAAACAGATAGAGACAAATGGACTTCAAAGAATTGTTGCTTTGCCGCCAGAGCGACCGCAAATATGAGGACAAGGCAGTAGAAAAAGAGAAATTGGAGGCTTGTTTGGAGGCTGCACGTCTGTCGCCTTCGGCTTGCAACTCTCAGCCATGGACTTTTGTTGTTGCACAAGACGAAGAAGTAGTGCAGAAAATGCGAAAGGCAACAGCCAATTTGGGCATGAATGGTTTCATTCGCCAAGTGCCTGTGATTGTTGCGGTGGTTTTGGAGAAAGCAAACTTGACTGCATCGGTCGGTTCGGTAATCAAAGACAAGGAATATCCGCTCTTGGACATAGGAATTGCGGCAAACAACTTCTGTATGCAGGCTGCGGAACTTGGTCTTGGCACTTGCATGATTGGTTGGTTTGACGAAAAGAAGGTAAAGGAGATTTTATCCATTCCTTCGGGCAAGAGAGTACCGCTTCTTATCGCAGTGGGTTACTCTTGTGCCACTCACCGAGAGAAAACTCGCAAACCGATGGGTCGCATTTGCAAATACAATTCATACAAATAAGACAAAGAAAAACAAAAGCTATGTTTTGTCTTCTCAAAACATGGCAATGACAAATCAAGAAGTAATAATATAATAGTAATAGGAAGATGATAACAAACAATTTTGCACGCCGTCACAACGGTCCGCAACCCGCAGAGGTTGAAAAGATGTTGAAAGTTATCGGAGTAAGCACTCTTGATGAACTTATCGACAAAACAATTCCCGAAAAGATACGTTTCAAGCAGCCATTGGACTTGCCCGAAGGCATGAACGAGTATGAGTATTTCACAATGTTGAAATCGTTGGCAGCAAAGAACAAGATGTATAATTCTTATATTGGTCAGGGTTATTACAATACCATTGTGCCTGCCGTTTTGCAGAGAAACATTTTGGAAAACCCGGGTTGGTACACTTCATACACCCCTTACCAAGCCGAAATCTCACAAGGACGTTTGGAAACTCTCTTTACGTTCCAGACAATGGTCTGCTCGATGACAGCAATGCCGCTTGCAAATGCTTCATTGTTGGACGAGGCAACCGCTTGTGCAGAAGCAATGTTGATGTTCTTCGCTTCGAGAAGCCGTCAGCAACAAAAAGATAACGTATGCAAGTTCTTCGTAAGCCAAGACCTCTTCCCTCAATCGATAGACGTCATTAAGACAAGAGCTTTGCCGCGTGGAATAGAGGTTGTTGTTGCAGGCGAGGACACAGCTTTGGACGAGACTTTCTTCGGAGCAATTCTCCAATATCCGAACTGCAAAGGCGAAATAAAGGATTATGCTAAGTTTGTTTCAGATGCAAAAGCCAAGGGTATATTTGTTGCAGTCAGTGCAGATTTGATGAGCCTTGCTCTATTAACTCCTCCGGGAGAATGGGGTGCTGACTGTGTTTGCGGAACAACTCAACGTTTTGGTTGTCCTATGGCTTTTGGCGGTCCTTCGGCAGCTTACTTTGCTTGTGCAGAGAGCTTCAAGAGAACAATGCCGGGAAGAATTATCGGACAGACTGTTGATGCTCAGGGCAACAAAGCTTTCCGTCTGGCTCTTCAAACAAGAGAACAACACATCAAACGCGAAAAAGCAACTTCCAACATCTGTACTGCTCAGGCATTGGTTGCCATTATGGCAGGTCAATATGCAGCATGGCACGGACAAGAAGGCATAAGAGAAATTGCACAAGACATTAACAACACCGCAGCAACCATTGCAGAAGGAGCAAAGGCTTACGGATATAAGCAACTTAACGAAACATACTTCGATACCATACGTTTGGAATGTCCTGTCGATGCAGAAAAAGTATGCAACGAAGCTCGCAATAATCAAATGAACTTCTTGTTGATTGACAACAAGACAATAGGAATTTCAACCGACGAAACAACAGGTTGCAAAGAAGTCAGAGCTATTTTGAACGTTTTGGCAAAGGCTGCCGGAAAAGCATTTGGCGAAGTAAGTTGCCAAAAGGCAAACTCCATTCCTGCATCTTTGCAAAGAAAGTCTGCTTTCTTGACACAAAAAGTCTTCAATGCTTACCACTCGGAGACAGAGATGATGAGATATTTGAAGAAATTGGAAGTCAAAGACCTCTCTTTGAACCGTGCAATGATACCACTGGGTTCTTGTACCATGAAATTGAACGCTGCAATGGAAATGATACCATTCACATGGGCAGAGTTTGCCAACATTCACCCTTTTGTACCAAGAGAACAAGCCGAAGGATATTACGAAATGATTGAAGACATGGATCACATCCTCTCCACAATCACAGGATTTGCCAAAGTAAGCCTTCAACCAAACTCAGGTGCTGCAGGAGAATACGCAGGTCTTACGACAATAAGAAACTATCAGAGAGCAAACGGACAAGAGAACAGAACAGTCTGCCTTATCCCTGCTTCGGCTCACGGAACTAACCCTGCATCTGCGGCAATGGCAGGAATGAAAATCATTGTCATCAAAACAACTGCCGACGGCGAGATTGACATTGCCGACTTGAAAGAAAAGGCTGAGGCAAACAAAGAAAACCTTTCTTGTTTGATGATAACATATCCTTCTACTCACGGAGTGTTTGAGGAAGGCATCATCGACATTATCAATATCATTCATGAGAACGGAGGTTTGGTATATATGGACGGAGCAAACATGAACGCACAAATTGGTTTGACTTCTCCGGGATATATGGGTGCTGACGTATGTCACCTAAATCTTCACAAATCATTTGCAATGCCTCACGGCGGTGGCGGTCCGGGAGTAGGACCTATTGGTGCGAGTGCAAAATTGGCAGATTATCTTCCTACACATGGTAGGGTTGCAACAGGAGCAAGCAAAGGTACTCCGGTGGCTGCCTCACCTTTTGGAAGTGCAGGACTTTTGCCTATCACATACGGCTATTTGAAAATGTGCGGACGAGACGGCTTGGCTCAGGCTACAAAATATGCTATCTTGAACGCAAACTACATGAGGACAAGAATAGCAACCGCATACAATATTCTTTATACCGGTACTCACGGAATGTGCGCCCACGAGTTTATAATGGACTGTAACCAATTCTCTCTCAGCTCGGGAGTTCAGTGCGGAGACATTGCAAAACGTTTGATGGACTACGGATTTCACGCTCCTACCGTTGCATTCCCTGTTCACGGCACATTGATGATTGAACCTACCGAAAGCGAACCGCTATCGGAGATGGACCGCTTGTGCGATGCCTTGATAGAAATCAGAAACGAAATCAGAGAAATCGAAGAAGGCAAAGCAGACAAGGTAAACAACGTTATCATGAACGCACCTCACACAATGCAGGTTGTTTGTGCCGACACATGGGAGCGTCCTTACAGCAGACAAAAGGCAGCCTTCCCATTGCCATACGATGACAAGTATTGGCCTACTTCATCTAAGGTTGATGACGCTTACGGCGACAGAAATCTTGTTGTTGCTTGGGCTGAATAGCTTTTCAAATACAACAAACAAAAAACAGGGAAGTCGTTTGGCTTCCCTGCTTTGTTAATTGGTTATGATTGATTGTCTGTTTTGCTTTCCCTATACCTTATTATATATATGGTATAAGGCAGGTTGCAAATTTGGAAATCACTCTTCCAACAATTCTGGTCTTCTTTGGCGAGTGCGTTCGACCGCTTGCTCAAATCTCCAATTGTCTATCAGTTTGTCATTTCCCCCGAGGAGAATATCGGGAACCTGCCAGCCTTTGTAGTTTGCAGGTCTTGTATAAACAGGTGGGGAAACCAAATCTTGCTGAAAAGAATCTGTCAGAGCAGAAGTCTCATCGTTCAAAACGCCCGGCAGTAAGCGTACCACACTGTCGGCAATCACCGCAGCGGCAAGTTCTCCACCGCTAAGGACATAGTCTCCTATCGAAATTTCTCTTGTAATCAGATGCTCTCTTATTCGTTCGTCCACACCCTTATAGTGTCCGCACAAAATACAAAGGTTATCATTCAGAGCCAATTCGTTGCAAAGGCTTTGCGAAAGCCTCTCTCCGTCCGGTGCAGTGTAGATTATTTCTCCGTAATGACGCTTTGCTTTGAGAGCGGTCAGGCAATTATCGACCGGTTCTACCTGAATGACCATTCCTGCTCCCCCTCCGTAAGGATAATCATCGACATTGTGATTTTTATTTGTCGAATAGTCTCTCAAATTGTGAACTTCGACCGAAAACAATCCTTTGTTTTGCGCCCGTTTTAATATGCTTTGCGAAAATATATCGGCAAACATATCGGGAAAAAGAGTGATTATATCAATGTGCATTGTTGTACCGTTTTTCTCTATCAACGTTCAAATATCTTGTTCGAGTATTACGGCAAAATCAAAAAAAAGTTGCTTTTGGTAAACCGATTGCTTATTTCTTCGTATATTTGCCAAGTGAAATTTCTATCTAAAAATATGAACTGCAAACGAATTTTTAGTGTTGCCGCAGCGGTTATCTGTTTGATTGCAAGCGGTAATGTCTTTTCTCAAACGAGACAATACAAGAATATGCCCGACTTCGACTACAATGACTACGATTGTCATTTGAAGTTTATGGTACAACCTTTTGCCCTTACGGGACAAACGCTCTATTTACAGGACGTTGCGGACACCAACTTAAAGAATTACTTCTTTATTGGAGGCATTGCAACTCCCGAAAAGGGCGACAAATCCGGTGTTCTTTACTACAAATTGAAACGAATGCCCGAAGAGAAAATCCGTTCTCTGAAAGGAGAATGGTTTATCGTCGCAGGATATGTTGCAGACCAGTTTGCATACAACAAAATCAACAAGGCAATGGCAGACAAAAAGGACTTCAAGAATATGCAATACCCTTTCTTGAAACTTGTTGTCGGTTCGAGTGGCGATACAATCTTCTATAATTATCAGAATTTCTACAATCGCTACAATTTTCCTTTCACTCCGATGAGCTACTTCAATGCAAACAAAAACCAATATCCCAAAAACAAGTTTTCAAACAGCGATGTGTCGATTGTAGATTACGATACAATGAGCAATTATGCACACTTGCCGATGCGATTGGTCGGACAAAAGCTCACATTGCCCGTTGTAACCGAACAAACCATTGCAAGACTGTTCAATGGTACCAAGTTGTACAACTATGACGACGACAGCCGCAAATATTCCTTCACAGATTACCCCATAGGAAAGGCAAAAAATCTTGCAGGAAAGACTTTCATTGTTGCCGATTGGTGTCATAGTGCAGAAAATCTTACAGATGTTTACCTCAAACTTGTAGAGAAAGGAAGAAGAGACACAATCTACTACAAATATCCCACACTTACCGAAAGAGGAGAGTTTCATTTTGTGATAGAATCTTTTTACCAAAAAGCGAGAGCTTATTATAAGGACAAGGACTTCGTGGTTCGCGGAGACAAGTTCCCTCTTACAGTGATTGATTTGCGTTGGAAGCGTCCCATAACGGTTCGTCAGGGAGATATTTTCCATTGTTTGGATTTCGTTGTCAAAGATGGCAAATTCCAAATGCTGATGCGGAACGAGAAAGGCAGGAAATTCTATATGTGCGAGGACTTTGAGCTTGGCGACAGGTTGAGTTTTGACCTCTATCTTGCCGATGGCAACAAGGTCTTGAAGTATCAAGACACCTATCCTACTGCCTACAAAGCCATATTGCAAAAAGAACTTGTCAAAGACATGACAATGGACATGGCAGACCAAGCATGGGGAAAGCCCGAAAGAGAAGTAACAACCAACTTTGACGAAAGCAACAGACATTGGTTCTATATGGGAAACATATACGTCATTTTCCGCAACAATAAGTTGCACAGAGTGGCTATGATTCCCGTAGAGTTGCGATAAAATCATACTTTAACTTCACAATGGCATTCAATTCGCAAGACGATTTTGAATATGAGAGAGAACTGCTCGCTCTTATAGACGACTTTGAGAAGAAGGTAAGAAACCAATCCAAGAGCATATTTTATGATATCGACCAATGGCTCGACATCATTGACTTTTTGTTGTCCGAAGAGCAAGAAAACGAGTTTTTGGACGTGGCAATACGTCGGGCATTGCAGCTTTACCCCGACAATCTCGAACTTTTGATACGACGAATATACATTTTGTCGCTCTCTTCTCCCGACAAAGCCTTCAAAAACTTGGAAACACTCATTCATCACCCCGAAAAAAAATGGACCAAAAGCGAGAGAGACCTGCTCGAATACCAAAAGGGCAAACTCCTTGTGCGTCTTGGTGAATACGAAAGAGCCTACAACATCTTTGAAAGAGTTTCCATTTTGCAGAAAAACGAATTTGTTTATTCACAAGCAGCATTTGCAGCCTTCAAAACCAACAGATATGCATCTGCAACTAACTTTCTGCTTCTTGCAATCAAGCACGCAGAAACTCTTTTTGAAAAAGACTGCGACATAACGGCATACGGAGCCGGCGACTATTTGTTTTTGGACACCGTAATTGCAGACAGCCTCATTACAACGGCAGCAATAATGTACAAATCAGACAAACAATCCTTTGACTTTGTCGAACAATCCTTGGAAACCTTTGTTCGCAAATCCCCTTTGAGCAGCAATTATTGGGAAATGTTGTCCGAGTTTTACTTCAAGGCAAAAGAATACAACAAAGCGGACGATTGTTTGGACTATTGCCTCTGTCTTACTCCCGACGAGCCTGCTCTCTACAAAAAGAAGTTGATGTTATATTCCGAAACCTTCGACAAAGAGAAAGAGTGCCTCTTTTTGGAAAGACTGCTGCCCAAGTTCTATCAATCAATCGAAGAAGCCGACAACCAAAATGACAAATCGAACCTATTCAATGCGTGGAAAGGCGATTTGAGAACCTACATCGACTACACCCAAGCTCTCAAATGGAACGACAAGTGCATATCTGCCTGCTATAAAGCGATAAAAGCCAACGACAAATACCCGATTTGCGACGGCGAAACTTTCTATTCGAGAGGAGAACTTCAAATAATCATTGCCTTTTGTCTCAAAAACAAAGGCGAATACCAAAAAGCAATAGACCTTAGTTTGAATGCAATCAACTCCGAACCCGAATACTACGGACACAGAATACGTTTTGCAGAGTTGCTTTACGAATGCAACGAAACCAAAGAGGCAGAAGAGATTTTCCAAACCCTCTATGAACAATGTTGTGAGGCGTCTGCCGATACCGAATTTGCAAACAAGCAAGACAAAGAACTAAGTATCTATTTTCAAAAGCACAAATATATCATCGTTGCTTCATGGGCATTGATGAAAGCGAAACAATCCTTTGTCCAAGAGGCACTAAATATGCTCTACGACAACTTTCCGACCGACAAAACACTGTTTGAAAACGAGATATTCTTCATGCAATGTGCCACAATCGAGATATTCACACTCGCAAAAGGGCAAAAGCAAAAAGCAATCGCACTTATCGAACAAATGGTCGAAGAAGAAGGCTTTTCAATCGAAGCAATACT
>JAEDJL010000061.1 GCA_016296345.1 Bacteroidales bacterium
GATAAACGGAAACACAATTCACACACAAAAGTTGATTGTAAAGTAAGCAACAATCGATAGAAATTCTTCAATTAAGGGGTGGAACTTTCGAGTTCCGCCCCCTTTTTTGTGCAATTCCAAAAAGCATAGTACCACATAAGTAGGACGCTTTTGCCCGAGGGTAAAACAAAACGCCGATTTGGCAAAATAAAACGGCGTTTTGTTGAAATAAATCGCCGTTTTATTTTCGTGAATCGGCGATTTGTTTTGATGGGGTTAGTTTGTTGATTTTCAAAGGGTCGAATTGTTTGGCGGATTGCAGATAAGGCTTGTGTCGGTCGGGCTTAAAAATAGGTGAATGCGGCTTGTTTTGTTTGCAAAAAAGGCTACGTTTTCGTCTTGCCGAGAGAATAGTTGGGCTATTTCAAATAAAAATAGTACCTTTGCAGGGTAAAAATTTCAGTCTATGGCAAACAATCAAATCGTAACAGTTGAAACAGCTAAGGAGTTGGGATTGCTTCCCGAAGAGTTTGAGAAAATCAAAGAGTATCTCGGGGGAAGAACGCCAAATTATACAGAATTGAGCATCTACTCTGTGATGTGGAGCGAGCATGCTTCTTATAAAAATTCAATAAAGTATCTTAAAACTCTCCCTAAGGAGGGTAAGCAAATGTTGGTAAAGCCCGGTGAGGAGAACGCAGGCATGGTTGATGTGGGTGGTGGCTTGGCTTGCGTTTTCAAGATTGAGTCTCACAATCACCCTTGTGCAGTCGAGCCTTTCCAAGGTGCTGCAACAGGCGTCGGAGGTATCAACAGAGATATTTTTACCATGGGTGCAAGACCTGTGGCTCAACTAAACTCTCTACGCTTTGGCGATTTGAACAATCCTCACACACAATGGTTGGTCAAAGGTGTAACAAAGGGTATCTCTCACTATGGTAACGCTTTCGGAGTACCTGTTTTGGGAGGAGAGGTGTTCTTTAACGATTGCTTTGAACACAATCCGTTGGTCAATGCAATGAGTGTGGGTGTAATGAGAAAGGAAGACCTTATTTCGGCTGTTGCAAAGGGTAAGGGCAATCCTATATATATTGTAGGCTCTGCAACAGGTAAGGACGGCATTCACGGAGCTACTTTTGCTTCTGCCGATGTTACTGAAAACACTGCGGACGATATTCCTTCAATTCAAGTCGGAGACCCTTTCCAAGAGAAGTTGCTACTTGAGGCTACGCTCGAACTCGGCAAGAGCGGGGCGATTGTCGGTATGCAGGACATGGGTGCTGCGGGTATTATCTGCTCTACTTCCGAGATGAGCGAGAAAGGCGGCTCGGGAATGGTGATTGACTTGGATAAAGTGCCTTTGAGACAACAAAACATGGAGGCTTGGGAGATTTTGCTTTCGGAAAGTCAGGAGAGAATGTTGGTTTGTGTCAAGAAAGGTCAGGAAGAGACGGTCGAAAAGATATTTGAGAAGTGGGATTTGAATTGTGCAAAAATCGGAGAGGTCATAGACGAAGATATGCTTTACTTTCATTGGAAGGGTGAGGTGGTTGCACAAGTTCCTGCGGCATCTTTGGTTTTGGGCGGCGGAGCTCCGGTGTATGAACGCTCATACAGAGAGCCTGCTTACTACCAACAAGCCAAGAAGTTCTCGAAAGACAAGGTTACAGAGCCTGATATTAAGGAGGCAAAGAAGATTGCCAAGTTCCTTGCCGCAGCTCCGAACATTGCTTCAAAGAGATGGGTGTATGAACAGTACGATTCTATGGTCGGAACGAGAAATATGTCCACCAACAGACCGTCCGATGCAGGTGTTGCCAACCTCAAGGGTACTGACAATGCGATTGCGATGACTTGCGATTGCAATTCGAGATATGTTTATTCAGATCCTTGCCTTGGTACGCAGATGGCTGTGGCTGAGGCGGCAAGAAATATTGTCTGTGCGGGAGGTGAGCCTTTGGCAATCACTGACTGTTTGAACTTTGGCAACCCTTACAACGAAGAAACCTATTGGCAGTTTGTCAAGTCGATAGAGGGTATGGGCATAGCTTGCAGAAAGTTTAACACTCCGGTAACAGGAGGTAATGTGAGCTTCTACAATCAGGCTTCCATGAACGGTAAGGTCGAGGCTGTCTATCCTTCTCCTGTCATAGGCATGATTGGAACGATTGAGAAGGACAAACAGATGACTATGGACTTCAAAACCGATGGTGCAACGGTATATTTGATTGGTGAAATGGTTGATGACATCAGCTGTTCGGAATACCTTTATTCTTACAAGGGAATTAAGTTGTCCCATGCTCCGTATTTCGATATTGACAAGGAAGCTAATATGCAGAAAGCCCTCAGCGACCTTATCAATCAAGGCATCATAGAGTCGGCACACGATGTGAGCGAAGGAGGATTGTTTATTGCGATGTTGGAAAGTGCAATGTACAGAAACTTCGGCTTTGAGTTATACACAAGCGGTGAGGTTCGCTTGGATTCTTTCCTCTTTGGCGAAAGTCAGGGCAGGGTTGTGGTTACCGTAAAGGCAGGAAAAGAAAACGACTTTATCGATATGCTGAATATTTCCAACGTTCCATGTTGTGCAGTCGGCAGTGTGAGAGCAGACGGCGTGATAATGGTCGATGAGGAAGACTTTGGCAAAGTGTCAGACTTCAAGACGGTATATGATAACGCCATAGGCGATGTATTGGATAAGTAAAACATTATATTAACATAGTAAGACAGATAAGAAAAATGAAAAAACTATTCGTATCGATTTTGTGTTTGGGAATGTCATTCGGTTTGTTTGCTCAAAATGAGGGCGGATTGACACCCGAAATGCTTGGAAAGATAAAACAATCCTACAAGGCAACTCCTCAAGACAAAGCTCTGAGAAATGCAGTTGCCAACAACAAAATTCAATCTTTGGCACTCAACTTGGATAATGTCAATAAATATGACACTCATTTCTCAAACAGAGTGAACAGTCGCGGAGTTACCGACCAGAAGTCTTCGGGACGTTGTTGGATGTTCACGGGTTTGAATGTCATGAGGAGCGAAATGATTGCCAAGTACAACCTCGGAGCTTTTGAGTTCAGTCAAAACTATTTGTTCTTTTACGATCAGTTGGAGAAGAGCAACTTGTTCCTTTCTCTTATAATAAAGTATATAGACGAACCGCTCGACAGCAAAAACAATGAGTGGTTATTCAAAAATACTCTCTCGGACGGAGGACAGTTTACGGGAATATCCGATTTGGTTACCAAGTACGGACTTGTTCCTGCGAGCGTTCAGCCCGAGACTTACAACTCCAACAATACCGGAAAGATTGATGAGCTTATTACTTTGAAGCTCAAAGAGTATGCCTTGGAGCTTCGTGCCATGAGAGCCGACAAAAAAGCAAAGGCAGACAAGTTGGAAAACCGCAAAATAGAAATGCTCTCGCAAGTTTATCGTATGTTGGTGTTGGCATACGGCGAGCCTGTTCAAGAATTTACCTACACACTGAGAGATATTAACGGAAAGGAAATCTCGACCGAGACTTACACTCCGCAATCTTTCTATCAAAAATATGTAGGCAAAGACTTGAAGAACTCATACGTGATGTTGATGAACGACCCTTCGAGAGAATTTTACAAAGTCTATGAGATAGAGAACGACCGCCACGTTATGGACGGAGCAAACTGGAAGTACCTCAATCTTCCTATCGAAGACATAAAACCAATCGCCATTGCTTCAATCAAAGACTCCACAATGATGTATTTCTCTTGCGATGTGGGCAAATTCCTTTACTCTGACAAGGGATTGTTGGACGTAAACACTTACGACTATGGCTCACTTATGGGAACAACATTTGGAATGGACAAAAAACAACGCATTCAGACCTTTGCAAGCGGCTCTTCCCACGCAATGACACTTTGTGCTGTCGATTTGGATAAGGACGGCAAACCAATAAAATGGTTGGTCGAGAACAGCTGGGGACCTTCTCACGGCTTCCAAGGACACCTTATCATGACAGACGAGTGGTTTGACGAATATATGTTCAGAGTTGTTGTCGATAAGAAGTACATTCCGGCAAACATAATGAAGTATTTGGACCAAAAACCTATCATGCTCCCACCTTGGGACCCTATGTTTAGCGAGGATATTGACTAATTGGTTTCCCAAAACAAGATGAGAACGACAAGAATATCTGCATTTGTAACTTCGTTGTTGCTGTCTTTTGCTCTCTTTTCGCAAACTCCCGACAGCCTTGACTACTCTTACGGACAAGAAGACTACTACTTTGAACAGGAAGAGGAAGAAGTCTATGAACCGTCCGACGAAGAGAAAATCATTCAAGACGAATCGGACAGGGCAAGAGAAGTGCTGCTTGCCACAGAGGACATTGTGAGCTACGTTCAGTACCTTTTGGATAACGACAGCTTGGTTGTGCGTTACGCAAAGTATGACTCGGGCGACCAATGGGTCGAATACATAAACTCAAACGATGCAAGCGAAGCCCTGCTCGGCAGGTTGGATGTCATAGACGACAGAAGCGAAGGATTTTTCTACTCTAAGGAATACGTTTTCAATGAAAACAAAGCGTGGGATTTCATTTACGAACGACTATACGACAAGAGCGGAAAACTGATTTTCTTTGTACGACAATACAACACCTACAATTCGGGCTGTGCCGAGGTGGCATTCGAACGTTCCGAATACTACTGGGACGAAAGCGGCGAATTGATACGCAAAACCTACGAAATATACGACTCTCACAACCAATCGTTGGACATACAAGACTGTTGGATGGAAAGAGAAGTGTATGACAAGATAATGGATAAGGAAACCTTTTTGTCGATATACCACTTTCATCAATCAGAGAGCGACGAAGAGAACAACAACGACAGCATTGAATAACCATAGAATATGAAATTAGTCGTCGACAGAGGCAACACACTCTTCAAGTTGGGCGTTTTTGACAACCAAGACTTGGTTGAGGTGAGGTATCTTCAAGAGTTGGGCAAATCAACTCTTGAAGATATTTTGCAGAGGTTTGATGTCAGCAAAACAATTCTTTGTTCTGTCGGAGGCAATCTGTCGCAAGATTTGACCGATTTACTCAAAGCCAAAACTACCTTCCTCTCAATGAGCGACACACTCTCATTTCCTATAAATATAAACTACAACAATCCCCACACCTTGGGCAAAGACAGAATTGCTGCCATGGTCGGAGCAAGAGAAATGCTCAAAGGTCAAAATATAGCGGTGATTGATGCAGGCAGTTGCATCTGTATAGATTTGGTAGATGCCGATGCGGTCTATCGAGGCGGCGTTATCACTCCCGGATTGGGCATGAAATATAGGGCGTTACATACTTTTACCGCAAACTTGCCGTTACTATATTTGGACGAAAAGCACTATGATTGTTGCCAAAACAGCACCGAGGGTTGCATTCGCTCAGGAGTGCAGAACGGAACGATTTTTGAGCTTGAGGGATTTGTCTCTTGGTGCAAGGAACTCTGCAAAGACCTTCGCATAGTGGTAAGCGGAGGCGATGCAGACTTTGTTGCAAGAGGCTTGAAAGAAGAAACGATTGTGGATAAACACATTGTATTGAAAGGACTAAACGTAATATTAGATGCGAATACCAAAGAATAATTTTTTTGCAGGCTTACTGTTTTTGGCATTGGTAATGCAGTGTTTTGTAACAAAGGGACAAAACACTCTCAGTTCGCCTTACAGCAAGTATGGCATAGGAGAAACGGATATGTTCAAGAACTCTGTCAATGCTGCAATGGGTGGCGTCGGTTATGCGATGCACCGAAACAATATGGTGAACAATCTCAATCCTGCATCTTACTCTGCGATTGACTCAATGTCGTTTGTGTTCGATATAGGCTTCTATACCAACAACGTAATTTTGAGAAGCAATACCGCAAGGACCAAAGGAAGCATCGGGGGCATATCTCACATCATGTTTGCTTTCCCTGTGCATAAGACAACGAAGATTGCAGGAGGATTGCTACCCGTTTCCTCGATTGATTTCACCTCTTCCGAAACTCACAGCGGCGACACAATCAACATAGGAACGCACAAGGCAACATACGCAGGGGACGGCGGAGTGAACAAAGCCTTTGTCGGACTGTCCTTTCAGCCCGGCGAGAAAGCAGGATTTCTTCACAACCTTTCAATCGGAGCAAACATTTCCTATTTATTTGGAAACTATTACAGAAGTTCGACTTTGAGCTTTCCCGATTCTGCCTATCACTTGTCTTCTCGCATAGAAAACAATTACAAAATCTCGGCTTTTGCAGTCGATTTTGGCTTGCAGTATTTCCAAACGCTTAAAAACGGCGATGTGTTGGGCATAGGTATGGCTTATGACCTTGCAAACACACTTCCGACCGAGAACCAATACCGACACTACACCTACAGCGTTACGGCAGGTGTCGAAACAATCCGAGATTCCGTAAGATACGAAGACACAGACTGCGAAATAAAATATCCTCAGACCATAGGAGCAG